>NZ_NPJL01000015.1:0-46401 GCF_002251325.1 Prevotella sp. P4-67 | reverse complement strand
CAAGGGGAGGGCGATTCATCCAACCGCCTAAAACACAGCAGGAATGGTCTCCCGCCCCTTGGGGAGGGTTGGGGAGGGGCTTCCACAAGCAACTGTTTTTGTACCGGCGCCAGCCGGACTTTTTTTACCGCCAACGGCGGCTTTTTTTACCGTGGTCACTGCTGGCGTCATGCACCGCATGACGGTGGGGATGGCGGTGACGACACGAAGGAAAACTTGTTTTCCGACGGTCGGCACCACCGGCACCACCAAGGCGAAGCCGCCAGCAGTGCCCACGGCTTTTTGTGTTTATTTCAGCCCCGTGTGGGTTGAGCAGATAAAAGCCCATAGTGGTATGCCCACAAGCAGCGGCAACTCTGTAGGAGTTGCCATGGGCAGAAAAGCCCCTCATTGCCCTACTTCTTCGCAAAGAACTTCTGGAAGAAGAGGAGCTGATAGTCTATGCTGTTGTGCCAATACTGCGCATTGTGGGCACCGGGACGCAGGATGAAGTCGTGGTCGATGCCACGGCCGAGCAGACGCTCGTGGAGCGACTTGTTGCACTCGAGGAAGAAGTCGCCCTCGCCACAGTCGATGATGATGTCGAGGTCATGGTTCTGGATGCGGCCAATCTGATTGACCACCACATGGGCATCCCAGCGCTTGCGGTTGTGAGCCATCTCGCCGAGCGACCGCTTGATTTCCCAGTTCTGCGGGAAGCCACGGAAGTCTACGCCACCACTCATGCTGCCACAGGCGCCATAGACATCCTTGTGGCGGAACGCCAGATAGAGCGCGCCATGGCCACCCATGCTAAGTCCCGTCACTGCGCGGCCCTTGCGGTCGGCGATGGTGCGATAGTGGCTGTCGATATACTCGACCAGTTCCTTGGAGGTGAAGGTTTCATACTGCAGATTCTTGTTGATGGGGCTGTCTATATACCACGAGTTGAGCGCGTCGGGGGTGACGAATATCATGCCCTTCTCGTCGGCTATCTCGGGGAGCGTGGCCTTGACCTTCTCGAGATAATACTTGCAGTTGCCCGTGGCGCCGTGGAGCAGATAGAGCACCGGATAGCGCTGGTCGCGGTTTTTCTTGGTCTCGGTGGGTGTGATGACCACCGTCTTGACATCCTTGTTCATCACCGTGCTGTGTACCAGCACCGTATCTACCTTGCCTGCCTTGACGCTTAGCGCCAGGAGCATGCACAAACTGATAATAGCGAGTTTCTTCATTGTCGTTGATGATATTAGTATGGTGCAAAGGTAGTCCAAGTCGGAGAAAGCACCAAACAAAACGCCGACTTTTTGCCCCGGCAGAGGCAATTATGTCGCTCACGAAGAGGCCAGGGGCACACAAGAAAAGGAGCGGAGCCAGATAGTGGCGCCGCCACCACGTGCTGCCACGTGGAGACCAACGCTGCCGGCTCGTAACGGAAGACACGAGCGCACGTATCGTATGACACGAGGGCACGTAACAATAGGCACGAGCCCACGTATCGTATGATACGAGCCAGCCAATGCGGCTCCAGCGGCGACAAGGGCGGCAGCAGAGCCCCCCCGGCGACGCCACGGGCGAGCCACAGGCGGCGGGCCCTACCCCACCGGCAGCGGCGATAGAGGCGGCGGCAGTGGCAGAGAGCGGGGAAATCATTGGAAGAAGTGTATGAGAAAAACCGCTAAAAACGAAGAGTATGCTGTTTTTTTTTACTAACTTTGCAAAATATATAACCACGCCCCATCTAACTGCAAGAAATCATCATGAAAGTTGTAGAACTCATCAACATCCATAAAGACAAGAAGAACTTCTCGTTCGAGGTGCTGCCCCCACTCAAGGGCACGGGAACGGGCAAGCTCTTTGCCACTATCGACAAGCTGAAAGAGTTTGACCCTCTCTATATCAACATCACCACCCACCACAGCGAGTATGTGTATCGCAAGCTGGACAATGGCCAGTTTGAGCGCATGCGCATACGCCGCCGCCCCGGTACCGTGGCGATAGCCGCCGCCATCCAGCAGAAGTATGGCATCCCCGTCATCCCCCACGTGATATGCAGCGGCGCCACCATCGAGCACATCGAGTATGAGCTGCTGGACCTCCAGTTTCTGGGCATCGAAAACCTGCTGTTGCTGCGTGGCGACAAGGCCAAGGACGACCGCGTGTTTACCCCCGTGGCTGGCGGCCACGCCCACACCACCGACCTGATAGAGCAGGTAAACCGCTTCAACAGCGGCTACTTTGCCGACGGCAGCGCCATCAAGGTGCCGGGCACGCCCTTCGGCTATGGCGTGGCGTGCTACCCCGAGAAGCACGACGAGGCGCCCAATATGGAGATGGACATGGGCTATCTGAAGATGAAGCAGGACATGGGTGCCGAGTATGCCGTGACCCAGCTCTTCTACGACAACAGCAAGTACTTCGACTACGTAGACAAGGCGCGCGCCATGGGCATCACCATCCCCATCATCCCCGGCATCAAGCCCCTCGCCAAGCTCTCGCAGCTCACCGTGGTGCCCAAGACCTTCCACTGCGACCTGCCCCAGGAGCTGGCAGCCGAAGTGAAGCGCTGCAAGACCGACGACGACGCCAAGCAGCTGGGCATAGAGTGGGCCACACACCAGTGCCAGGAGCTCTACGCCCATGGTATCAACAATATACACTTCTACACGGTGTCGGCAGTGGACAGCGTGGCTGAGGTAACGAGACGACTGATATGACATTTGACGAGGTAATAGGACAGAAGGAGACCAAGAAGCGTCTCATGCAGATGGCAGAGGAGCACAGGCTGCCCCACGCGCTCATGTTCTGCGGCCCCGACGGCTGCGGCAAGATGGCTATGGCGCTGGCGCTGGCCTCCTATCTGCTGGGCGAAAGCGCCATGCTCAAGAAGTGGGAGCACCCCGACCTGCACTTCAGCTTCCCCATCGTCAAGCCCGCCGGCGCCACCAGCGAGACCAAGGTGGTGTGCGACGACTTTGTGAGGGAATGGCGCGACATGCTCCTGGCGAGCCCCTACTTCACCATGGACCGCTGGCTGAAGCGCATCAAGGTGGCCAACCAGCAGGCGGTGATATTTGAGGCAGAGAGCGAGGCGCTGATACGCAAGCTGAGCCTCAAGTCGAGCCAAGGCGGCTACAAGGTGGTCATCATCTGGCTGCCCGAACGCATGAACGTGGTCTGCGCCAACAAGATACTCAAGCTGCTCGAGGAACCGCCCATGCAGACGGTGTTCCTGCTCGTGAGCGACGAGCCCGACAAGCTGCTCGAGACCATCCGCAGCCGCGTGCAGCGCATAGACATGAAGCGCATCGAAGACCACGACATCGAGCAGGCGCTCACCGAGAAGAGGGGCATAGCCGCCGACGACGCCAAGCGCATAGCCCACTTGGCCAGTGGCAGCTGGCTCAGAGCCCTCGAGGCGCTAGACGCCGACAACGAAAACGCCGAGATGCTGGAACTCTTCAAGACGCTCATGCGACTGGCCTATATGCGCAACATCAAGGACCTGAAGACCTGGAGCGAGGATGTGGCGCAGCTGGGACGCGAAAAGCAGCGCCGCATGCTGGCATACTTCAGCCGCATGACGAGAGAGAACTTCATGTACAACTTCCACAACGCCGACCTCTGCTATATGACGGCGCAGGAAGAGGCGTTCGCCCGCAACTTCGCGCCCTTCGTCAACGAGCACAACGTGATAGGGATAGCCGAAGAGCTGGAGAAATCGATGAAAGAGATAGGCCAGAACGTCACACCTAAAATCGTGATGTTTGACCTGGCCCTCAACATGATTATGCTGTTGAAACAGAAATAAGTCGTAAGTGACACCATATATAAACCCATAAAAAGCAAAAACGAGACAATGAGTAACAAATATAAACTCTGCTGCGACACCGATAGAGGTCTGAGCTGCTGTGGCTGCGGCCGCCAGGACAACCAGCTCAATACCTATGACTGGCTGGCAGACATCCCCGGCAACGACGAGGAGACCGACCTGGTGGAAGTACAGTTCAAGAACACCCGCAAGGGCTACTACCACAACGTGAACAACCTGGAACTGAAGAAGGGCGACACCGTGGCGGTAGAGGCAAACCCCGGCCACGACATCGGAGTGGTGACCCTCACCGGCAGACTGGTAAAGCTGCAGCTGAAGAAGGCCAACCTGAAGTCGGCAGACGACATACGCCGCATCTACCGTATAGCCAAGCCCATCGACATGGACAAGTATCGCGAGGCAAAGAGCCGCGAGCACGGCACCATGATACAGAGCCGACAGATAGCCAAAGACCTGGGGCTCCAGATGAAGATAGGCGACGTGGAATATCAAGGCGACGGCAACAAGGCCATATTCTACTACATCGCCGACGAGCGCGTAGACTTCCGCCAGCTCATCAAGGTGCTGGCAGAGACCTTCCACGTGCGCATCGAGATGAAGCAGATAGGTGCGCGTCAGGAGGCTGGACGCATCGGCGGAACGGGTCCCTGCGGAAGGGAGCTCTGCTGCGCCACATGGATGAAGAACTTCGTAAGCGTGAGCACCAACGCCGCCAGATACCAAGGCATCTCGCTCAACCCGCAAAAGTTGGCGGGTATGTGTGCCAAGCTCAAGTGCTGCATGAACTACGAGATAGACGACTATGTAGAGGCCAACCGCAAGATGCCCGCCAAGGACGCTGTGCTGCAGACCAAGGACAACGACTACTATCAGTTCAAGACCGACGTGCTGGCGGGGCTCATCACCTACTCGACCGACAAGAACCTGGCAGCCAATCTGGAGACCATCAGCGCCGAGAGGGCTCACGCCATCATCGAGATGAACAAGCAGGGCGAAAAGCCGCTGAGTCTGCTCGAAGACGGCACCGCCAAGGTGGAAAAGAAGTCGCTCGACCTGCTCGAAGACGCCGACATCAGCCGATTTGACCGCAGCAAGCGCAAGCGCAAAGGCGGCAACAAGCCCAAGGGCAACGGCAACCAGAAACAGCAGCAGGGCGGAAAGCAACAGCAGGGTCAGGAACCCAAACAGGGGGACGCCCAGAACCAGAACCGCGACGAGCACAACAAGGGGCGTGAGGGCCAGAACCAGAACCGCGACGGCCAGAAGCAAGGTCGCGACGGCCAGAAGCGCAACCGCCAGGACAATCGCCGCCAACAGGGTCAGCGTCGTCAAGGCAACAGGGACAGACAGCAGAACGCGCCTAAGAACAATAAGGAGGAATGAGAAATCTGGGGCTGCTGACAGGCATCGTGATGATGATACTCACGGCATGCGACGGCAAGGTGTATGACACCTACCGCCACACGTCGCTGGAGGGATGGGAGCGCAACGACACCCTGTGCTACGACGTGGCAAAGATGGCTCAGGCGGGCGACTACCTCGTAGAACTGGGGCTGCGCACCGACTACGACTTCCCCTTCGTCGCCATCACGCTCATCGTAGACCAGACCATTCTGCCCGAAGGCACCACGCTGAGAGATACGCTCGACTGCCGGCTGGTGAAGACCAACAGCACGCAGAAAACGGGCGGCATAAGTTGCTTTGAATACAATACCGAGGTACGCAGACTGAGGCTCAACGCCAACGACAGCATGCACATCACCGTGCGCCACGACATGAAGCGCGACATCCTGCCGGGTGTGAGCGACGTGGGTATCTCCGTCAGACGGATGGATTGATTCCGTCAGGCAGATAAGCAATCGGGACTACACCTTATTATATATATAGGGGACGGGAGTGAGTGCCGGCTGGCAGGGGCACAAGTCCCCGGCTCGGGAAGACCAAAGCGGCGGAAAGAAAGCCGACAACAGATAAGACAAAACCAACGGTAACCGGAGAGGGGGACCGTTGGTTTTTATTTTGTAAGCCTAAACACGCTGGTTGCGGGCGGCATCGATGCGGAGGAAGATAAACAGGAGGATGGTAAAGCCCCACAACGACGAACCGCCGTAACTGAAGAAGGGCAAGGGGATGCCGATGACGGGGGTAAGGCCAAGCACCATGCCCACATTGATAAACACATGGAAGAGGAAGACACTCAGCACACAGTAGCCATAGATGCGCCCGAACTTGAAGGTCTGCCGCTCGGCCAAGTGGATAAGCCGCAGGATGAGCGCGAGAAAGAGCAGCAGCACACCTGCCGACCCTACAAAGCCCTCTTCCTCGCCCACGGTGCAGAAGATGAAGTCGGTGTCTTGCTCGGGCACGTACTTGAGCTTGGTCTGGGTTCCGTTGAGGAAGCCTTTGCCCTTGAGTCCGCCTGAACCTATCGCTATCTCACTCTGATGGACATTGTAACCGGCTCCGGAGAGGTCTTCCTCGAGTCCCAAGAGCACATTGATGCGCACACGCTGGTGGGGCTTCATCACATCGTTGAGCATATAGTCGGCAGAGTAGAAGAAAAGCACCGAGCCGATACAGAACAGCGAGATGTAGAAGAAGCTGCGGATGCGGGTGGAAAGCCCCTGATAGATGAGGAAAATCGCCATGGCGACGATGGTGGCAAGCTGTATCCACACGATGTCGAAGGCTACGATGAAGCGGGCTGCGAGGGTGGCTATGAGGGTGGTGGAAGCCACGGCTATGGCCATGATGCGCACGGTCTTGGGCGACTTGCAGTAGGAGGCGACCATGCCGGTAGTGAAAATCTGCGCCAACAGCAGGACGACATACTTGCCCACCGAGGTGGGGGTGTCCATGAGCATCACGTTCTCGTACTTGATGCCGACGACAAAATAGATGACCATCGCCACACCCGAAAAGAGGATGCTGCCCTGCATGCCTTCGCGGTAGAACATCAGGAAAAACGAGAGGTAAACCAGCGCCGAGCCAGTCTCCTTCTGCCCGACGATGAAGAGCATCGGTAGCACCACCACGCCAATCGCCATCGCGAAGTGGCGCCATCGGTGGATGTCAAAGCCATAACTGCTCATGAGCTTGGACACCGCGAGCGCCGTGGCGAACTTGGCAAACTCGGCCGGCTGCAATCGCAGCGGTCCAAGGACAAGCCACGAGCGCGAGCCCTTGATTTCGTGAGGGTTGAAGATAGTCACAAACAGCAGCAAGAGCAGCACACCATAGATGACGTAGGCAAAGGTGTCGTACATGCGCGAGTCGGTCATCAGGATGACAAATCCCAACGCTAAGGAGGTACCTATCCACACGATCTGCATACCCGAGCGCGAGCCCATGCTGAATATATCGGTCGAGCCATAGGTATAGCTGGCTCCGCAGACACTTATCCATCCGAAGACGAGCAGCGCCACGTAGATGAACACCGTCCACTTGTCCAGAGAGCGAAACACGCCCTGATTGTTATCTATTGCTTGAACCATAAGCTATACGTTTCTTCTGGAATACTGCGGCCTTAGCTTCCGACGCAGGCGACAGTTTTCCCTTAATATATTGTTCCATCATCAGGTCGCCAATGGGCACACCATAGTCGGCACCCCATCCACCGTTCTCGACATACACGGCAATGGCTATACGCGGGTCGTTCATCGGCGCGAAGCCCATGAAAACGGAGTGGTCATGACCTCTGTTCTGCGCAGTACCCGTCTTACCGCAGGCTTCATAGTCGGCACGGTTCATCGAACGGCTCGTACCTCGGAGGACCGAAGCTCGCATGCCGGCAACGACATATTCGTAAGCGCGGCGACTTGCTTTGGTGTAATGGCGACGAGTGAAGGCGGTGTCGAGGGGCTCTCCAGCCACCTTGCGCACCACGTGGGGGGTATAGTAATAACCTCTGTTGGCGATAGTGGCACCGAGGTTGGCGATTTGGAGCGGTGTAAGGTTGACTTCACCCTGCCCAATGGAAATACTGATAACTGTAAGGCCGTTCCATGCACCATGGTAAGCCTTGTCATAGAACATACCGTTGGGGATGAACCCTCGCTTCTCGCCGGGCAAGTCAATACCGAGCCGGTAACCAAATCCCATACTCTTCATGTAATCGCGCCACACGTCGAGGGCAGCAGCACTGTTGGCGTACTTACGCCGGTTGCCCACCATGTGGTAGAGGCCCCAGCAGAAGTAAGCATTGCAGGAGGTACCGATAGCATTAATCATGGCAATGGGCGACGCATGGGAGTGGCAGCCAACGTGGAGACCGCGGTAATAAAAGCCGCGATGGCAGGGGAAAGAGGTGGCGGGAGTGATGATACCCTCAGACATATAGGTGAGAGCCTGGGATGTCTTGAAGGTAGAGCCGGGAGGATACTGGCCCATCGTAGAACGGTTGAGCAGAGGTTTCCACGGGTTGCGGGCCAGCGCGAGGTGATTCTTGCCACGTTGGCGACCCACCATGATGCGCGGGTCGTAAGTGGGGGAAGAGACCATGCACAGCACCTCGCCTGTGGAAGGTTCGATGGCCACGATAGAGCCTATCTTGCCCTCGAGCAACCGCTCGCCCAAGGCTTGGAGCTTGATATCGATACTGAGCGTAAGGTCTTTACCAGCCACAGGCCGACGGTCGAGCTGGCCATGCTGATAGCTACCCTGGATGCGGCCGTGGGCATCGCGCAGGAGAATCTGTATACCCTTCTCGCCACGCAGCTGTTTCTCATACGATTTCTCCACACCCTGCTTGCCGATGTAGTCGCCAGCCTGGTAGTAGTCATCGTCCTCAATATTGGCCTCAGAGACCTCGGCCACATCGCCCAGGACGTGGGCTGCATTGGGATACTGGTACTGACGGATGCTGCGCTTCTGCACATAGAAACCGGGGAAGCGGAACATCTTCTCCCGGAACATACTGAACTCCTGGTCAGAGAGCTGCGACAAGAACAGTTGCTGGGTAAACCGCGAATAGCCGGGGTTCTTGCTGCGGTCCTTGATATCGTTCATACGACGGATGAAGAACTCCTTGGTGATACCCAGCGCCTGGCAGAACTCGAGGGTATCGATGTGACCCTTCTCTTCGTTCATCACCACCATGATGTCATAGGCAGGCTGGTTGTAGACCAGCAGGTTGCCGTTGCGGTCGTAGATGACACCACGCGAGGGATAGTCTATCTTCTTGAGGAAAGCGTTACTGTCGGCATTGCGCTTGTAGTCATCGCTCATCAGCTGCAGCGTGAAGAGGCGGATGATGTATACCACGACAATGACGACGGCCACGCCTCCGATGACGAAGCGCCGGTTCTCCAGGTTGAAGTCTTTCATTTACAGCTTCCTTGCGTTTTCGATTACCAGTATCAGCATTGTGGTGAGGATGGTGCTCGACAACGTGCAGGCCAGCCATTGGGGCCAGTTGTAGAAGCAGAACGCCTCCAGGGTAAAGAATACGAGGCAGTAGATGGTCACCACGATCAGAGTGTAATAGAAGAAGCGCGCCGTGCCCAGGTTTTCCATCGTCGGAGCCATATCCTCCTCAGCCTCACGGCTCAACAGCGGCATGAGGATGTAGGGGCGGACAAAGCCAATCAGAGTCATGCTGACGGTGGCTATTCCCGACGTGTCGGAGAATATGTCTACGATGACGCCCATGACAAAGGCAATGAGCAGCAGTGCCCATCGGGGGCAGTTACGCTTAAGGAGCATGATAAGATAGACATAGAGCAAGGGCGTGGCGACACCGAAGAGATGGATATGATTAAGTATCAATATCTGCACCAGCAGTATCACCGCGTATAAGATTATGTCTTTGACTATCCCGTATTTCATTTTAATCTTTCTGTTTGAGCAAGATGGAGTCTTTGGCTGCGTTGAGCAGCTGCATGCGCTCACTGAGCTCAGTGTTATCGACCACACACACGTCGCGCAGCTTGCCAAAGTCGGTGGCGAGCTTTACCTTCAAGCGGAAGGAAAGTCCGTCGGCCGAGTTGAACACATACTTGACCTGCCCCACCATGATACCGGCAGGGAATACCTCTGAGTAACCACTGGTTACCACGTAGTCGCCCTTACGGAAACGGGCGTGGCGAGGCACGTCGTCGACATACGCCATATCGGTATAGCCGCCATCCCAGTGGAGGTAGCCGAAGTAGCCGCGGTCCTTGATGGTACAACTGATGTTTGACTGGCGGTTGAGCACGGGGATGATGACGGCGTAGTGGGCCGATGCGAGATAGACGATGCCTACCACGCCGTGGCCGCTTACCACGCCCATATCCTTCTTCACCCCGTCGGCCTCACCCTTGTCGATGGTGATGAGATTGTCTTTCTCCGAGATGGTGTTCGAGATTACCTTGGCCGGAATGAGTCTGTAGCCCTCCAGCGACTGAGCCTTGACCTGAGCCAACAGCGTACTGTCGGCCGAAGTCTGTTCCAGCCGGTCGGAGAGCACCTTGACCTGGCTCTCCAGGTATACGTTGCGGGCAGTGAGCTGCTCATTGATATCTCCCAGAGAGAAATAAGCCGTCACCTTAGAGTCCCATTCATAGAGCTTTCCCGCCACCACATTTGCCGAGGAGAACCACACGCTCCCCTGGTAAGTGTGACCGCGGAAAAGCCATACCAGTCCGATAATCTCGAATAGGACGAAGAGAAACCAATGGTTATGCTTGCCGAGAAACTCTAACAGGTTTCGCATTGGCACTATCTCATCAGGAACGAGAACTTGTCAACATTCTTCAGCGCGATGCCAGCTCCGCGTGCCACACTGTGCAACGGGTCTTCGGCGATATGGAAAGGAATGTTGATTTTCTCCTGAAGACGACGGTCGAGACCACGCAGCAGGGCGCCGCCACCGCTCAGATAGATACCGTTCTTCACGATATCGGCATAGAGCTCGGGGGGAGTGTTCTCAAGAGCCGAGAGCACGGCGTTCTCAATCTTTGCCACGGTCTTGTCGAGACAGTGGGCAATCTCCTGATAGCATACAGGCACCTCCATAGGCAGTGCGGTGATGCGGTTAGGACCATGTACCACATAGTCTTCCGGAGCCTCGTCGCCCAGGTCGGTCAATGCCGAGCCCACATGTATCTTGATGCGCTCTGCCATACGTTCCGACACCTTCACATTGTGCTGACGGCTCATGTACTCCTGAATGTCGGAAGTAAGGTCATCGCCAGCCACGCGGATAGAGTTGTTGGAGACGATGCCACCGAGAGAGATAACGGCAATCTCGGTGCTGCCACCGCCGATGTCGACAATCATGTTGCCCTCGGGAGCCTCAACGTCGATACCGATACCGATGGCGGCTGCCATAGGCTCAAAGATAAGATAGACATCGCGGCCGTCGGCATGCTCGGCACTGTCGCGGACAGCACGGAGTTCAACCTCGGTAGAGCCCGAAGGCACACCGATTACCATACGCAGTGAGGGCGAGAAGAGGCGGCTGCCAGAGTGTACCATCTTGATAAGACCACGCATCATCTGCTCACAGGCAGAGAAGTCGGCAATCACACCGTCGCGCAGGGGGCGCACCGTACGGATGTTGTCGTGAGTCTTCTCGTACATCATCTTGGCCTTCTGGCCCACGGCAATCATCTTGCCGTCAATGCGGTTGAGAGCGACTACCGATGGCTCGTCCACCACAATCTTATCATCACTGATAATGATGGTGTTGGCCGTTCCCAGGTCCATCGCAATCTCCTGAATGAATGAAAAAAATCCCATTTATAAAAATCGTTTATAGCTATAAATAATCGTTGTTGTTACTTGACAAACCACTCGTGGATGGCGGTGTCGTAGTGGCTGCTTACGCCGAAGGCGCGGGCTGCCAGCATCTTGCGGTCTTCGATGTCGGTCTGGGCGCCCTTCTTGTTGAGGATGTCGAGCAGCACGCTGTACTCGGCCTTGCTGGGCACGATGACCACGTCATTGAAGTTCTTGGCTCCGGCACGGATGAGCGAGATGCCGCCGATGTCTATCTTCTCGATGATGTCGGCATCCGATGCGCCGCTTGCCACGGTCTGCTCAAAGGGATAGAGGTCTACTACAACCAGGTCTATGGCGGGGATGTCATATTCCTTCATCTGTGCCTGGTCGCCCTCATTGGCGCGACGGGCCAGTATACCTCCGAACACCTTGGGATGGAGGGTCTTCACACGGCCACCGAGGATAGAGGGATAGGAGGTCACGTTCTCTACCTTCTCACACTCGTAACCCAGCGATTCGATGAACTGCTGAGTGCCGCCAGTCGACAAGAATTTCACACCTTCTTCATTGAGTTTCTTCAACAGTTCATCCAGGCCGTCTTTGTGGAACACTGAGATGAGGGCTGTCTTGATTTGTCTTGTTTCTGCCATAATTGTTTGTTGCTTTAGATACTACGTGCAAAATTACGAAAATATCCTCTATTACTTAAATAAACAAGGTGGAAATTGTAGTTTCCACCTTGAAAATTATGATAAATCAAACGCTCACTCCTAATAAGTGGCGCGAAGATAGATTTCACGTTGTTTCTCAGTCACGCCATTGGCGTCGAGCAGCTGGGGCAGCCGCTGATAGTTGGCACGGAAGGCAGCCACGAGTTCATTCATCCTGTCGGGATAGTAACTGATGGCGCGACCGGTCGACTCCATCGTGCCGAGTTCCTCACCGAAGACGATGCCGGCCTTCTGGCGCTTCAGCCTGTAGTTGTTCTGCCCTATACGGCGCATCTGGCCCATCAGTCCGTCGGCCACATCGATGGCGTCGGGGGCATAGGTCACCTCTACGGTCTTCTCGATGTTGGGGTCGCTGTCGGCTATGGCTATGGTGGCGGTGAGCGTGTTGCCGTCATAGTCGAACGCCGCGGGCTTGCCGTTGACCACAACCTGCTCTGGCACAGCCCGTGCCACTATCTTCACACTGTACTTGCGTGCCTCGGGCATGCCCTCATAGCTGCCCTCGCGACGACCTATCTTCACGGTGAGCTTGTTGCCCTCGACCTCCTGGGTCATGCGGGTGCGGGCAAAGGCGGTGGCATAAGCCTTGTTGTTGCCGTTGTCCTCATACATCGAGAACTCGCCGTTGCCGCCGGGGTAGACGGTCACCACGATGGGTTCGTCGTTGGATTTCAGGTTCTTCACCTTGTCATACATGGGGATGACGGCGCCCGCCTTGACATACATGGGGTACTCGTCGAGGTGGAAGTTGCGCTCCACGCGCTGTCCGCCCTTGAGCAGCGTGCCCGTAGCCACCTCGTACCAGTCATTGCCGCCGGGGAGCCACACCTTGTGGCGGGACACACCGTCTGCCATAGGCTGGGTGATGGGGCTGACCAGGATTTGGTCGCCAAACATATAGCTGTTGCGCTCCTGGTAGGCTTCCTCGTTCTCGGGCCACTCATAGTAGAGCGGACGGCAGAGCGAGAGGCCCTCGTCGTAGGCACGGCGTGCCATGGTGTAGATGTAGGGAGCCATGCGGTAGCGCTCGAGGATGGTGTTGCGGATGATGCTGAAGTGCTGGTGGTCAAAGGCCCACGGTTCCTTGTCCAGCGCGGAGCTCTTGGTCGAGTGGGTACGCAGGATGGGGCTCAGCGCACCAAACTGGAGCCAGCGTATATAGAGTTCGGGGTCTATGCGGTTGGCGTTCATGTGGCCGCCGATGTCGTGGCTCCAGTAGCCATAGAGCACGTTGGAGGCGGTGGCGTTGAAGTAGGGCTGGAAGTCGAGCGATTTCCAGCTGATGACGGCGTCGCCCGAGAAGCCTATCTGGTAGCGGTGGTTGCCCAGCCCGCCCCAGCGGTGGTAGAGCATGGGGCGCTCCTGGCGATGGCGCTCCATGTCGGTGAAGGTGGTATAGTTTATCCACCAGGTGTTGCCGAGCCGTGGGAACTCCTTGTCGTTGAGTCCCTGCTGCCAGTCTAACCACCAGAAGCTCACTCCGTCGCGCTCCATAGGGCGCAGCACGGTGTTGTACCATCCCTCCATAAACCGTTTGTCCGACGCTGCCCAGTCTATGTCCTTCTTCTCATCGGGGTTCATGCCCATCCAGCGCGCCATAGCGGGATATTGTTCCTCGTAGGGTTTGATGCCGTCGGCGGGATGCAGGTTGAGGGTCACGTTGAGCTGCTTCGAGCCAGCCCACTGCAGGAAGCCCTTGGGGTCGGGGAAGAGGCGGCGGTTCCAGGTATAGCCTGTCCATGCGCCCTTGCCCTTCTCGGTGTAGTGCCAGTCCATGTCGACCACCAGCACATCGAGGGGGATGCTGTAGGTATCAAAGTTGTCTACCAGCTGGCGCAGTTCGTTGTCGGTGTAGCACCAGTAGCGCGACCACCAGTAACCGAAGGCATAGCGCGGAGGCAGCGCCATCTTGCCCGAGACCACGGTAAAGTCGCGCAGAGCCTTGCGATAGTCGTGGCCGTAGGCCATGAAGTACCAGTCCTGGGCTTTGCCTTCCTCGCGGCGGTGGCTTACCCACTGCCAGTCGCTATGGTCGAAGAGATAGTTCTGCGAGTCGTCGATGAAGGTCCATCCGCTGCGCGAGAGCAGACCGTCCTCGATGGGCATGGGCTGGTCGCCGCGCATATTGCCGTCATATCCGTCGAGGGTGCGATAGGTACCCTTGAGATTGAGGGTGTCTTTCTGCCCGGGGCGCCAGGCAAAGGGCTTGACTCCCTTGCGTTTGGGCGAGGTTATGAGCAGGTTGCCGTCGCCGAGCGGGCCCTGGCTCTTGGTATACTTGATGACCATGCAGCGGGTGGTTATCTCGACGGTCTTGCCACGGTCACGGGTGGTATAGTCTACGGCGGGGTAGTCGCGGTTGATGGCCATGAGCGACTGTCCGTCCTCAAATCGGCCGTCGGGCGAGTACTCCATACGTGCCATGCCGTCGGTGACGAGCGATATGCGTACATGGCTGTCCTGGTAAGCCACGTTCTTCTGGGCGGTGGCGGGCAAGGCGATGAGGGCGGCTATCACTGCCGCTGCCGCCTTAGCAGTTTTGCTTATGTTCATAATAGTGTTGCAGATTGTTTATTGTACTATATATAATAAGGTATAGGTTGCGGCAGCCTATGACGACTGCCGCAACCCAGAGAGGGCGTGCGCCGCGGCTCAGGAGGGGCACCCCATGTCGCAGTCGTCTTCCATACAGGGTGCGATCACCTTGGCCATACGCGTGAGACCGTCTATCATGCGGCTGCGCGGACAGGCAATGTTGATGCGCATATAGCCCTGACCGGCGCGACGGCCGTACATGGTGCCGCTGTTGAGATAGACCTTGCCCTCGTCGCGGAGCTTGGCTTCGAGTTCATCGGAAGTAAACTCGAGGGCAGAGATATCTACCCACACGAGGTAGGTGCCTTCGAGCTTGAGCACTTCTATCTTGGGCATATACTCGGCAAAGAAGCGCTTCAGCTCCAGGTAGTTGTCGTAGAGGTAGCGGTTGAGCTCGTCGAGCCACTCCTCGCTCTCGTTGTAGGCTGCCACGAGCGCGTCGGGACCGAAGGGGTTGACCTCGCACACCTCGAAGATGTTGATGACGCGGTCTATGCGACGGCGCATCTCTATGTCGCTGCAGATAACGTTGGACTGCATCAGTCCGGCGGTGTTGAACGACTTGGAGGGAGAGTTGAGGGTCACGGTGATGGCCGATGTCTCGTCAGAGAGCGACGCAAAGGGCGTATACTCATAGCCGGGCATCACGAGCTCGCAGTGTATCTCGTCGGCGATGACGCGCACATGATGGCGGCGACAGATGTCGCTCACGCGCTCAAGCTCGTCGCGGCGCCACACGCGGCCGGCGGGGTTGTGGGGGTTGCAGAAGAGCAGCACGGCGGCGCGCTCGTCGGCACAGCGACGCTCCAGGTCGTCGTAGTCGATAACATAGCTGTCGGCCTCGCGCTTGAGCTCACACTCGGAGGCCTCGCAACCGCAGTTGCGTATCGACGAGAAGAAGCAGTTGTAGACGGGGGTGAGGATAACCACCTGCTGACCGGGCAGGGTGAGCGCCTTGATAGCACAGCTCATAGCTGCCACCACACCGGGGGTGTGGAGTATCCAGCTACGGTCGATGTGCCACTGGTGGCGGCGGTCAAACCAGTTGATGACGGCGTCGTAGTAGCTGTCATCGGTGAAGGTGTAGCCATAGACGGGATGGGCGGCGCGGCGCTCCACAGCCTGGCGTATGGCGGGAGCCACCTCGAAGTCCATATCGGCCACCCACATGGGCAGCTCGCCCTCGCCTATGCTGTCCCACTTCACACAGCGGGTACCGAGACGCTCGGGGGCATGGTCAAAATCAAATGTTGCCATTGTATCTTTATTGTTTGGTTGTTTCTATACGGCAGTCGTGGCCACGGGCATAGTCGTCGTAGGTGATGCGGTCTATGCGGTCGGCGACGATGTGTCCGCTCACGGGGTTCTTGACCTCGGTGATGGCGCCGCTGATGCGGGCGTCGATGTGGGAGCTGTCTTCAAAGGCACGGTCGCAGGCGGCATCGAAGGTACAGTCTTCGAGGGTCACGTGGTCCATGTAGCAGAGGGGCTGCTCGCCACTGATGTGGCAGCGCACCAGACGCACATTGCTGCTGTGCCAACCCAGATACTCGCCGTCGAGCTCGGAGTCGTAGACGGTCACATTGTCGCACTCCCAGAAACTGTCCTTGGTCGTAATGCGGGCATGGTGTATCTCCACGTTGTGGCAGTACTGGAAGACATACTTGGAGTCGCTCTTCAGACCGTCGACGTAGATGTCTTCGGAGAACATGAAGGGATAGGTACCATCGTGGAGCTCGACA
This sequence comes from Prevotella sp. P4-67, assembly GCF_002251325.1. Lineage (NCBI taxonomy): Bacteria > Pseudomonadati > Bacteroidota > Bacteroidia > Bacteroidales > Prevotellaceae > Prevotella > Prevotella sp. P4-67. The sequence continues at coordinate 29,818 of NZ_NPJL01000015.1, read as the reverse complement.
TTGTAGAGCTTCAGACCGCGCACGCGCCAAAAGGTCTCGTCGGCATCGGTGAGGATGACGTTGCGCAGGGTGAGGTTGTTCATCTCGCGGAAGAACTTGGGCGCGTCGATGACCGTGTCTTCCATCACCATGTTGTCGGAGTACCAGATGGCACTGCGGCTCTCGGGCGCGAAATAGCAGTTGGTGATATGGCTGCCGTCGACGTGCCACCAGGGGTATTTGCCATAGAAGCGGGAGTCATCGCACTCGATATTGCGACAGAACTTGATGCCCGACTCGCCATCGGTGATGGTGATATGCTCGAGCCGCGTGTCGCTCAGACCAAACAGCGGACGCTCGCCGCCAAATTCTTTATCCTTAATCAGATTCATAGTGGATATTATTATTTACCTACAAAAATACTAACTTTCGTACACTTATGCCACGATTGTCGGGAGTTTCTTCATCGGTTTTAATAAATATTAGAGAAGACACCCCGGCGGCACCGCCTTCAGCAGCGGAGACACGCCCGCCACTCTCGCGCGGACAGGCATCGGCCAGACGCTGGCACCGACCTGTCGGACAGCGACAAAGGTACGCACAATCATCGTCCTGTGCCCTACCCCGAATACGGAACTTGTTACCGCTACTCCCGAAATAGCTGCCGCGGTGCCCCTGACCACCTCTGCCGGCTCGTATCAATAGGCACGTGGGCTCGTGACTTACGAAACGAGCCTTCGTATCAATAGGCACGAGGGCTCGTAACTATTGATACGAGCCAGCAAGGGCGTTCTCTACCGCCACAGACACCTGATACACAACAGCTATCGATACGCTCCACACCACCAGCGCGCGCAGCCTCGGCACAGGAGGTCATCGCCATACTCTTCACAGCGCTCACGCCGATGCCGATTAGCCTCTGGCGGGGCTCGGGCAGACAGCCACCGTGGCGACCGCACGCAGGGGCAAAATAAAGGCTCCAGCCTCGGGAACAAACCCGGACTGGAGCCATGTATTAATAACTATAAAACCGTATTAAAGGTTGGGGTTGATCTCAGACCACTTCTCTACTGGAGGCAGAGCACCGAGAGCAATCACCTGGTCGCGCATACCGGCGAGGTGGTTGTAAGAAGCGTCGAGAGCAGCAATCTCGTCGGCTGTACCCATAACTGGCTTGGTGTAGACACCGTCGCTGGTGATGCGGGTAGGCATAGCCATCATCACGTGGTTGTAACGGGCTGTGTCGGCATAAGTACCAGCGGGATAAGTGAACTCTTCGCCACCCATAGCAGCCTCGATCATCTTGACAGCGAGGTAAGAGGGGCTCTGGAATGAGCTGCGGCGACGGAGCTCGATAATCTTGGCACCACCCTGGGTAACTTCCTTCTGCATGGTAGCCCACTCCTCAGCGGTAAGACCCTTACCGTTGACAGTAGCCTTGCCAGCAATCACGTCGAGCAGCTTGACGCCGTCGACAGTGGTAGGAGAAGCGAAGACAGCCATCTTCTCGCCGTGGCCACCATAGGTGTAGGCGTTCTCGATGACAGCCTGGCTTACGCCGAAGTGCTTGGCCAGCGCACCCTTGAGACGAGTAGAGTCGAGGGCAGCAAGTGTAGCAACCTGGTTGGGCTTCAGACCAGAGTGAACGAGAGTTACGAGGCCGGTGATGTCGGCGGGGTTGAAGATAACCACGCAGAACTTGGCGTCGGGGCAGAACTTCTTGATGTTCTGGCCAAGCTCCTCGGCAGCCTTAGAGTTGCCTACGAGCAGGTCTTCACGTGTCATGCCCTCCTTACGGGGTGCGCCACCTGAAGAGATGATATACTTAGCGCCAGTGAAGGCTTCCTTGGGGTCAGTGGTAGATACGATGTTGGCATCGTCAAATCCGCACTGACGCATTTCCTCGGCTACGCCTTCAGCTGAGAATACGTCGTAAAGACAAATGTTGGGAGTAAGTCTGAGCATGAGTGCTGTCTGCACCATGTTGGAGCCAATCATGCCGGCTGCGCCGACGATGACGAGTTTGTCATTAGTTAAAAATTCCATAACTATAATATTAATTATAAGTGATTCGTTCTGTCTTTTATCCTGCAGCTTGACGGGGTCAATCGTCACTCCCGGCTACCCAAATGCAACCTGGAGATGCATCGGAGTAAGGGCAGCGGTCGCCTCGAGCTGCTATCATCTGCAAAATTACGAAAAAAAGAATGACAAATGTCATTTAATCGCAATTTCTTTTGTGATTAATTCTTAAAACTTTTACCTTTGTCATGTCGAATTAGCAAAATAGAGATGAAAGAGATGATAGAAAACAGAATAGAGCGGCTGCGCGAGCTGATGGAGCGTGAAAAGATAGACGCATTCATCATCCCGAGCAGCGACGCGCACAACGGAGAATATATAGCAGACCACTGGAAGAGCCGCGAGTGGATAAGCGGGTTTACGGGGTCGGCGGGCACCGCCGTGGTCACCATGAAGAGTGCCGCGCTATGGACCGACTCGCGCTACTTCCTGCAAGCCGAAGAGCAGCTCGATGGCACCGAGTACCAGCTGATGCGGCTGCGCATGGAGGGAACACCGTCGATAACCGAGTGGCTGGGCGCCGAACTGGCTGAGAAGAGCGGTGCCACGGTGGCCATAGACGGCTCGACAAGCACATACAACACGGTGCAGGCGATGACGATGGCGCTGCGCAAGCAGGGGGGCATCACACTGCGCACCAACCTCGACCCGATGAGCCGGATATGGACAGACCGACCCGCGCTGCCGCAGAAACCGATAAGGAAGCACCCGATGGAATGGGCAGGGACAACGGCTGCCGACAAGTTGACGGCGATAAGGCGCAGGCTGGCAGCGGTACACGCCGACGGCATGCTGGTATCGGCGCTCGACGACATAGCCTGGACGCTCAATCTGCGCGGGGCCGATATAGAGTGCAACCCGGTGTTCATAGCCTATCTGCTCATCGCATCGAGGGGCGCCACCCTGTTTACGGAGTGCAGCCGCGTGAGCGACGAGGTCAAGGAGTATCTCAACGACAATGGCGTGGAGCTGCGCCCATATAATAAGATAGGTGAAGGACTGGCACACTACTTCGAATACTCGATACTGATGGACGGCAACGAGACGGCTGCGCTCATGCCGCGCTACGTGCCCAGCCGCACACAGGTAATCTATGCGCCATCGCCCATTCCGCTGATGAAGGCGGTGAAGAACGAGGCTGAGACAGCGGGCTTCCGCCAGGCTATGGTGAGCGACGGCGTGGCGATGGTGAGGCTGCTCAAGTGGATAAAGCCGGCAGTGGCAAAGGGCGGAGTGACCGAAATGGGCGTGGACGACAAGCTCACGGCGCTGCGCAGCGAAGACCCTGCGTATGTGGAGAAGAGCTTTGAGACCATAGCTGCCTATGAGAGTCACGGCGCCATCGTACACTATGAGCCGACAGCCGACAGCGACGTCGAACTGCGTCCCGAGGGGCTGCTGCTACTCGACTGTGGCGCCCAATACGACTGCGGTACCACCGACATTACCCGCACCATACCGCTGGGACCCGTGAGCGAGGAGCAGAGACTGGTGTACACGCTGGTACTCAAGGCTCACATACGACTGGAGATGGCTCAGTTTCCGGCAGGTGCCAACGGCACGCAGATAGACGCCATAGCGCGCAGCGTGCTGTGGAGCCGCGGCTACAACTACCTGCATGGTACGGGCCACGGCGTGGGTGCGCATCTCTGTGTGCATGAAGGCCCGCAGCAGATACGTATGGAGTATGTGCCCACGGCGCTCAAGGCGGGCATGACCATCACCGACGAGCCGGGCGTCTATCTCGCCGGCCGCTTTGGAGTGCGCATCGAGAACGTGCTGCTCATCGTCGGTGGAGACAGCACCGAGTGTGGCAATTTCCTGCGTATGAAGCCGCTCACGCTCTGCCCCATCGACACCACGGTGATAGACCGTTGGCTGCTCGACGACTATGAGGTGGAATGGCTCAACGACTACCACCGCCGCGTGTATGAAGAGCTGGCACCACATCTGGCCGACGACGAGCGCCAGTGGCTCGCAGAGGCTACGGCGGCGATAGACTAATCGCGCAGAGATAGAAACAGAAAGCCCGAAGACCGTAGATGACGGACTTCGGGCTATATCATTTGTCGTAACCGACGGCGCGGACGCCCCGAGGCAAACCTCGGCAGGAGCAGAGGGTTATGGGGCTGTCGTGCGGGCGTGGACTTAGAAGTAATAAGTCATGCCCAGCTGCCAGGCGCTGCTCTTGGCGTTGAAGGCGCTGCGCACCACATCGCCGGCACCGGTCTCACCCGACTTGCCGCAACCGAAGTTGTAGTTGAGGTTGAACGCGAGATGGCTCATCAGCGACACGCCGGCTCCGATGTTGAAGCTCATGTACGTATTCTTCCACTTCCAGTCGATACTCTGGATGTCGTCGGCCATATTGAAGGCAAACTGTGGACCTGCAAAGGCATAGATGCTGGCCAGACTGCCCAAGCCTATTCCATAACGCAGGTTGATAGGGATGGCAATCTGCTTGACAGTGAGCGTAGCCTGGTCGCGGACAATCTGCTCGTTGCCACGTTCTACGGTAACATCGGCAGAATACTGGTTGTAGAGGGCTGAGACGTCGATGCCGAGGCCCGTGAGGGGCAGAGAGACCTTAGCGGTGGGGCCAAGATAGAAGCCGATATTGTTGGACTTGTCGAGTACATTGCCCTTGACGGAGAACTCGGACATATTGATACCGCCCTTGACACCGAACTTAATCTGTGCATTGGCGCTGCCTATAGCCACAAAGGCCAAGAGCATCAGGGTTGCAAATAGTTTCTTTTTCATTGTCGTTTGTATTTAATTGGTTATTGTATCTCTTATTAAACTGCATTACGGATAACTCAAGTGTACAACCACGCAAGCAATAAACTTTTAATCCTCAAATCTATCATATCATAGATTTGGCTTTACACATAGCAGAGTCTTACTCTCTATTGATTTTTTCTACCAATTCATCTGGTGTAAGTATCTCCATTTTAGAGAAACCAAACCACTTTTTGCCCAAGTCCTTGATAGAGGCTCCTATATGATATACATCATCGTCTATACAAAGGAAGCGGTCGTGCGATAAACGGAACACTTCAACATCAATCGGTACATATTGAGCATTATGACGGTCTATGTCAAGCTGGAACTGACGACTAATCTGCTGGGTATAGATGACCGCAGATACACCTTCATCTCTTTTATCGAGCAATGTAAGTACAGTCTCGTCAACATAGTTGTCGACAAGGACTATACGCTTCTTCGCACTCTTAATCAAGTCGGACACGAATGTATAGGCATCATAAATCTGTCCGTTGTAGAACACTCCTTGCTTCGGCTTCGCATTGCCCTCATCCAATCGGCGAAATACCTCGTCTATGCGTTTGTCCGCTTCTTGCTGATGTTGCTGCATTTCCAATTGATGGTACTCAATCGTTTCCAAGCGACTGAACACAGAAGCGTTGGTTGTCATGAAATGGCGCATGGAGACAAAGGCCCGCATGATTTGGATATTGACCTCAATGGCTGTTTTGGAACGGAGAACACTGCTAAGCATCGCCACGCCCTGCTCTGTAAAGGCAAAAGGTAATTTCTTTATATTCTGTCCTCGTCCAGCGTTCAAAGTCACAATTTGTGATTTTGAACATTCCTCCATTGACAACTGAAACCTAAAATCAGAAGGGAACCTCTGAATATTACGTTTGACTGCTTGGTTCAAAGTTCTTGTCTCCACACCATATAGCATTGCTATATCTTTGTCAAGCATAACCTGTTGTCCTCTAATCACCTTTATTAGAGACTCTATATTATCCACGACAACCATCTGGTCACAATTTGTGACCAGTTCGCCGTCCTCTATCTTTTCTTTTATATCTGTCATATCTTCAAAATCACAATTTGTGATCTCAAACGTAGTGCTTAATAGTGCAAGCATAGCTTTTACCCCTTAAACGACTATCACAAAACCTTTACTTTGAAAAGAACGTAAAGTCAAGTCTATTGCGGTAATTGCCCGTGTAGTAATCGCTTCGCTCGCTGCACTGTATGTACAACCCTGTTTCGCCACATCACGAAAGGAATATCCCTTGCGGCGCGAACCTATCACTTCCCTATCTTCGGCAGTCATCTGTTCTGCCGTTTTATGCGCCTGGGGCTTACAACTTATTATATATACCGTTTCCGTAGTGACTGCAATCGGGATGATATTTAATCACGTTCCAATTGCGCACAAATAGATGGCGTGGCTATCATTATCGGAGCAGAGAGGGACGAATGTCCTTCTTCGTCCAATAACAAGTGCTGGCTACAATCAGTGACGCTGACGACGCACGGTGACACGCGCTGCCGAGGATGACGAACGCGAAGAGGTGGAGCGGGTCTTGGACTTTACGGTCTTGTTGCGCACGGAAGTCGAAGACGATGCGCGGCGGCCCTTCTTGACGGGCTTGACATCCTTGTTGGCCTTGGCGATGCTGTCGAGCGAGTCTTTGCGGGCCTTGTCGCCCCAGAGGTTCTGCTCGAAGTCCACGATCTCCTTCTCTATACGCTTCTGCTCCTTGGAGAGGGCTGAGTCGGTGGGACAGTACTGAGCCAGAGTCTTGCCGAGCATATTGTTGGTCTTGTAAATCTTGCCGCGGTACATGTTTTTGGCAAAGTAATCGTCCATGCTCATCACGGCGGCGTTGTTGAGATTGCTCGTCATCACGGTCTGCTTGACCAGGAAAGGTGCCAGGTCGTCGTACTTGACCCAGAAGAGGGGATAGGACGTGGCATTGTCGCCGAAATCGTCTTCACGCTTCATGATGGGGCACAGCGCCAGCACTTGGGTGTGGAAGGAGGCTGTGGTCTGGTCGTAGTAGACGCACTCCTTGAGATAGTAAGCGGTGACCTCGCGCGAGGGGATATCGCTGTTGTCGATATAGATGCCCCGGTTGGTCTTCTCGTAGAATATATGGTAATTGTCGAGGAATGCCTTGAGCTTGACCTGGGCAGCCTCGTTGAAGACCTCGTTTCCGTCAAGCCGGTACTCGTAGGCCTTGATGTTGCCGGTCATCATGAGCTTGAAGATGTAGGTGAAGAGGTTGACCTGGTTGCCCATAGGCTCTACAGGGTAGTAGAGGCTGGCGTTGGCGTCGTCGTGGAGGTCGAGCTCGCGATAGATATCGCGGCGCCACACGACATCTTCTGCCATGCGAGTCTGCACAGGGAAGGAAATCTGGGCTCGGGTAGAGATGGCGCCGCTTGTGGTGGCAGCAGCCTTCTGCTCGGCTTTGCGTTTGGCGGGCTGGGCGGTCGCATGGACAGCCATCATTCCGACGAGAAGGATAAATAATATTTTCTTCATTGTTGCATTGTTTTCTTATTTGACGATGACCTCCATGGGGTAAGACAGCGTGCGCGTGATGCCATCGGGGCCCACGGCCTTGACGCCTCGGATGTAGAAGCGGCGGTTGCGGGAGAGGCGGCGGAAGGTTTCGCGCTGACGCTCGGAGAACCGGGCTCCGTTGGGGGCTATTGGCACGGCGTTGCCCATATTGTCGAAGAAGACGGTCTCGAAACTTACCACGCGGAAGGGGATGTCGAGCAGTCCGTCGTCGATGGCGGCATGGATGCGGTCGATGCCCATCAGCGCAGACTTGGACAGGCCGCCACCCTTGTAGCGGTCGGTGCCGATGACGAGGTAGGCCATCGGGTCGGGGAGCTTGCGCACGTGGAAGGTGAACTTGCCCATCTGGCGGATGGCATTGCCCTTGCGCGCACTGACGGTGATGGTCACATCGCTGCCCACGGCTGAGGGTTTGGCGATATATCGACCCATGCCCACGGAATGGAAGGCGCCGCCAGTCATGGATGCCTGGACCTCGTTGAGGGCTACGCCGGGGATGCTGATACTGATGGGGTTTTCATAGCCGGCATAGAGCACGTTCATGAGGTCGGCAGAGACGGTGGCACTGGGCGCCACCACGTTGTACTTCTGCGTAAAGTCGCGGCGGATAAGGCCGCCGTTGCCATTGCGCATGGTGATGTATCCGGCGAAGGAGTGCTCGCCCACGCCACTGGCTGTGAAGCGGTAGTTGTTGCCAGTAATGCGGCGGCCGCCCACATATATCTCGGGTGTCATGGTGGTATCTACCGCCGCCATCACGATGCGGGCATTGAAGGCGTCGCCGCTGATGACGGTCTTGGACTCGGGGATGACAAAAGCCTCAAGCCTGTTGACGCGGATATCCTTGAGGTCGATGTTGGAAACGAGCGTATGGAGCACCTCGCCCTCGGCGTAGCGCACGTCGCTCTGCAACTTGGAGAGCATGGTGACGGCTGCCGCCACGGGCATATTCTCAAACATATACTGCTGCCAGTTCTTGCCCATAGCGTGGGCGCCACGGGGGAGCTGGGTGGTAAGGTTGCTGCTGATAATCTTGCGCTGGCGCTCGTCGGTCACCATCGTAAGGATGCGCTCCCGGTAATGGTTGATGGCAGCAAACAGGGCGCCGCCCTTACCGGTGATGGGCGCAAGCATCACATGGCTTGCAGCCTCGAGATTGTCCTTGTTCTTGATGTTAGCCAGGTCGGCGTCCTTGCCGTCGGCCTCGGCCACAATCTGCTCCTTGAGCTGCTGGGAGAAAGCATAGAGAGAGTCGCTCATCTGCTTGACCGCCATGGCTTTGGCAAACCACTGGCTCACCTTCTCCGGGTTGGTCTTCATCTGCTGTTCAAAGCGCGCATAGAGGGCACTGTTTTCCTCGGCCGAATTGGCGGTGGTGCGGTTGATGCTCTCCTCGACGATAGAGAAACCGTTGAGCACCTCGGTGGAGATATTGAGTGCCAGCATGGCCATGAGGATGACATACATCAGATTGATCATCTTCTGGCGCGGGGTTATCTGTTTCTTCTTGATTGCCATCAGTGGTGTATCGTTAGATTACTGACCGGGGTTGCGGGTCTGCATATTTAGGGTCATGGCCTCTATCATGCGGCTGTAAATCTGGTTGAGCTGCTCTATCTGCTGGGCCATCTTCTTGCTTTGCTCATTAATCTGGTCGATGGTGCTAATCTGCTGGCTGGCGCTCTTGAGCTGCATCTCATAGACTCGGCTGATGCCAGTGAGGGTGCGGTTGAGGTTCTCCATCTCCAGGCTGTCGGTGGCAAGGCGGGAACTCTGCTCATTGACCTTGCCCAGGGTCTCAACGAGGCGCTTGAGCTCGGCTACATAGTCGCTCTGGGCCTGAACCATCTCTTCGTTTTCGGCGGTGCCGGTGACTACCGGTGTCACCATGCTCTGCCCTACTACGCCTGCAGCCGAGCCGCCCACTATCTGTACGCTGCCCGAGGGTTGCAGACCGTCAGCAGCTGCGGCGGGTTGGCAGGCAGCGCCACCGGGTTGACCCACAGCCACGCCTCCGCCCGCATGAATCACTCCCGAGCCACCGATAATCACGGCCTGGGGAGCCTGCATCGTCACGTGGTCGGTCGCCTCGGCGCCATCCTCATCCTCCTCGGCGTCTTCGACATGGGTGGGAAGGTCGCGGCCATCGGCGGTCTTGTCAAAGGGCCGGTCGAAAGCAGAGATGAAGAACACGAACACCTCGGTACCCATACCCAAGAACAGCCAGAAGTTGGCTCCAGGAAGGTGGGTGAGCTTACAGAGGGTACCAAAGATAACGATAGACGCTCCCCAGCTATAGGCATAGTTGAGGAAGGTCTGTCCGGGAACGCTATCCATCCACTTCTGCAGACGGTAGACGATATTGTATTTGCTATATTCAGCCATAATGAATGTGTGTTATTTCTTGTTCTTTTTCTGTTTGGTGCTGGTCGAGTTGGCGAGGCTTCTCACGCATCGGAAACCGATATAGGAGCGTGGCTGGTTTTGATATTCCCATGTACGCCACGCCGAACGGACAAAGGATTCGGGGTCTTTCCACGAACCGCCACGCACACTCTTCTTCTTAAGACGGTAAGGGTCTTCCTTGGCAGCCTTGTACTCGAGCTGGGGGTTAAGGTCGTTCATGGCCTCAACACCTGCTTCGGTGTAGATGGTACTGGTCCACTCGGCTACATTACCAGCCATGTCGTAGAGGCCATTGCTGTTGGCGGTATAGATACCCACACGGCTGGTGATGAGGTTGCCATCCTTGGTATAGTTTCCACGGTCGGGCTTGAAGTTGGCATAGAAACAGCCATCGCCGTTCTTGACATCCTTGTTCTCCCAGGGGAATTCGTTGCCGGCCTTGCCGCGTGCGGCATACTCCCACTCGGCTTCGGTGGGCAGGCGGTAACGCTGGATGAAGCGGGCTTCACCGCCCAGGCCCTTGAGCAGATAGTCAGTGCGCCAGGCACAGAAGGCGTTGGCCTGCTCCCAGGTGACGCCAACGACGGGGTAATCGTTGTAGGCGGGATTGCTGAAGTAGTTGCGGAGATACATCTCGTTGTCAGAGTTCTGGAAGTCGTTGACCCAGACGGTGGTGTCGGGATAGACGTTGACGATGTAGGTGTTGAGGAAATCCCAAGGACCGCTGAGTGGGCGGTTGATGGTCTCGCGCACGATATTGCCGTTGTCATCGATATACGCCGTGTCCTTGGAAATCATCACCACCTCGTCGGGATTGACGGTGACATCGGTGTTCAGGTTGCGCTCGTTGGGCATGAGGCGGTTACGGCGCAGGGCGGCAGTGGTATAGTCGTAAATCTCATACTTATAGTTGAGCTGGCGGTAGTCGAGCAGCTTCTCGCCGGTCACGGGGTTGGTGACGTACATGCTCTCGATGGCGCGCTGCTCGTCCTCATTGGGCTTGCGCGGCAGAGGCTTGCGCCAGTTGATATGGGGAGTGACAGGCTCGCCATACTTGTCCTCGGTAATCATGTAGGTCTCGTCGCCGGCATAGGCGGGGTCGGCAAGACGCGTACGGAGGATAGAGTCCTTGACATACTGCACAAACTGCTTGTACTTGGAGTTGGTAACCTCGGTTTCGTCCATCCAGAACCCGTCGACAGAGATATCCTTGACGGGAGTCTTCATACCCCAGAGCGAGTCCTGACGGTCGAGGCCCATGTGCAGCGAGCCACGCTCTACCTTGGTCATACCGTAAGGCGTGGGCTCGGCAAAGGAGCGGCCACCAACGCCAACCACCTCGCCGCCGCGGCCGCCCGAGATGGCACTCTTGCTACCGAAACAGCCTGTCAGCGCCACAGAGAACGCTACAAGGCCGAGGGTTATAATGCTTTTATTCTTCATCTTTATGTTATAATATTCTCACGCTTTTATGCAGGTTTCTACCTTTCTTGGTCAGGTTGATGTCGTGCTGGTATCCCACAAAGAGACCATGACTGCCGTTGCCTGGGATGGAGGCCGAGGTATACAGCTCGTAACTATAGCCCAGCACGACGCCATGGAAACTGCCGCCGATGAGGACGGTCACCGAGTTGGACGGACTGTAGGTCACGCCGCCATAGAGCATGCGCTTGTCGTGGGTATAGACCACGCGCGATGTGATGTCGGCCCTGAACGCCGAGCCATCCGAGCGCAGCAACACCGTGGGCTTTATTGTAATAAACGGATTTCTTAGTTTTATATTGTATCCACCGGTCAAATAATATGTACGGTCGATGTCGAGCAGGTAACTGTCGCCCAGCGTAACTTGGGGTGCGGTGGCGTGGGCTACCGACGCGCCGGCATACCAGTCGCCGTGGACGTAGTAGAGACCGACGCCCACATCGAGCCCCGAGCCGCTCACATCGGTCGTAGGGATAGCGGGGTCGTTGCCTTCCTCGGTATCGGTCTGCGAGCCATTGAACTTCTCGCTCAGCATACCCACCTGGACGCCGATGCCGAGCATTCCTCCCAGCAGCTTGGTCTTGAGTGCATACTGCACGGCGAAACGCTGGTGGTCAAAGAGACCCAGTTTGTCGCTCGTCATCTGCACGCCCACACCATGGTAATGCTTGAGCATGAACAGGGGCATATCGGCAGCGACAATCATGGTACGCGGGTTGTGCTCGAAACCGGCAAAGTCGAGGGCGTAACTGCCTGTGACATTCAGCTTGGACTCTTTGCCCACGGCGGCGGGGTTGAACACCGGCTCCTGGGCAAAGTAGTGGCTGAGCGACATATCATATTGCGCAGAGGCGGCCAACGCCCCGACGACAGAGATGACAAGGGTAAATAAATATCTTTTCAACACACTTACATAACGGATAAGCGTAGCTTTTATTGTCTTTCTACAGGTTTTTTATCCACGACGTTATGGTTTCCATCACCGTCGGGGCGATGGTCTCCTCTATCTGCTGATACTCCACGACCAGTCCTGTGTGGCAAGTCTGGAAGAGATGGTTCAGTCCGTCGAAGGTTTTGAGGGTATGGCGACTGTTGACGAGCCCCTTCTCCAGCGCTCCGAGATTGGCGACACAGTCCACCTGGGTGTCGCGGTTGCCGTTGAGTGCCAGCACGGGACAGACGATTTCGCCGAGCACGCCTCTCACATCGACATTGAGCAGATGGCGGATATAGGGACTGTCGCCCTGCTTCAGGGCTTTGTCGAAGACGCTGCGGAAGAGCACGGGGACGCCCGTGGGCTTGATGTCAGCGGTCTTCTTGCCCTGAGCCAACTGGTCCAGAGCGCATCCGATGGCCATACAGTAGGCTTCGGTCATCTCGGGAGTCGTTCCGGCGGCGGCAAGCACCGAGCGGTTTTGCGCTATCATCGTCTCCTTGCCCGACACAGCCATGGCTGCCAGCGTCACGATGAAGTCTGTCTTGCCCTCGGCAGCCGCCATCAGGGCTATGGTGCCGCCCTCGCTGTGGCCGAGCATACCCACGCGGTCAAACTGCTTGCGCAGCAGGGCAAGGCCGCTGAGTGCGTCGGCGTAGAAGTCGGCGGTGGTAAATTCGTAGAACCTCACGGAGGCGTCGCCCCACCCTCGGTCGTCGTAGCGCAACGAGGCGATGCCCTGGCGTGCCAAGGCGTCGGCAAGCACGGCAAAGGGCTTGTGTCCGAATAGCTCTTCATCGCGGTTCTGCTGTCCGCTGCCACTCACCATCAGCACCACAGGAGTCTGGCGGCTACAGCCACGGGGCTTGGTGAGGGTGCCGCGCAGGGTGAAGCTGCCGTTGGTAAACGACACCTCCTCGGTGAGATAATCGAAGGGGGGCTTGGGCGTCTGCGGACGGTTAAGGGTGACCTCGCCCGGCGTGAGCGTGAGCGGGAAGGCTATGCCCTGCTGGGTGAAGGTGCCTACTATCTCCGTGCCCTTGTTCACGCCCTCAAAGCGGGCGCCAATCATGGCGATTTCCACCGTCACGCTGTCACCTTTGACCACAGTCTGCGTAGGTATTCCCCTGACGTTCTGCGCCGGAGAGTCCATGGTGCATCCCTTGTCGGTGAAGTGAAACACAAGGGGCAGCTTGATGCCCTGCACGTCGAGCTCGCCCTTCCACGAGCCGCGCTGTGCCTGCGCCGTAGTCACCATGAGCAGCAGCGCCAGCACTAAGGTAGTCCGTATAGCTTTCATCATATCGAGTGTTAGAGGTGAAACATTCATCGTCCATTCTCTTCATAAAATTCCAAGATACTTCTGCGGCAAACAGTTGCGGCAGACATTGAGTTTATCCTACTCTATCTGAGCATGCAGTTTATCCTGCATCCCATTTACAGTATCTCCTTGATGCAAAGATATAGATTTGGGACGAAGCAGACAACTTATAAGTTGCATTTTTCTCATCAATAGTTCTTTTTTCGTTATCTTCTGCTCATAAACGACGGTCATGGGATGCTTTTCAATGCCATACCCCCCCAGAATGGTCATTAGCCCGTTTGGGATTTATAAGTAAGAATGGCGGGCGACAACGAAAAAGGGTGGATATTACGACAAACGTGCGTAATATCCACCCTCCGGTATAGGGTTATTCCATCTTTATTTGGCCATTGGCGTAAAGCGCAAGGTAAACTCATGGGTTCCCGTTGGCGCCATGTATTGTGGCAGACACGAGTCGCCTCCGCAACTATGGTTTCCGATGCCTCGCTGCCAGAAGTCGAAGTGGGCGAAAATCTGGGGGGAGCGCACCAGGTCGTAGGGGTGCTTGCCGCCATAGAACACATCGTAGTTGAACTGGGCGTCGTCGAAATGCGACAGCGAGAAGGCCACCATGCCCTCAGTGGTGATTTGCAACTGAGTGGCGTTGTTGTCGAGCGTGAGCTGGCGCAGGCCCTGGCGGTCGCCCATGGTTTGTGGCGCGCTCTGCTCTTCAAACATGCCATCCACGGTGGTGGTGTAGCGGCCGAGGAGCGAACCGCGCTGGCGGTCGATGTAGTTGCTCCACGGGCCCTTGGCATAATATTCTACGTTCTCGAAGCCGGGCGCAAACTGCATGGTGATGCCGATGCGTCGGGTTTCTGCCGACGAGTTGTTGGTGATGACCTTCATGTCCAAAGTTCCGTTGGGATAGATGGTGTAAACTATCTGGTGGGTGTCGGTACCATTGGTTACGGCCGTTTCCACCATCACGTTCTTACCCTGCTTCTTGGGCGCACTCACCATTGTCTTCTTGCCAGTGAGGACACCTTCCTCCTTGTTATCGTTCTCGGCCACGCCACCTGGGGCGCCGAGGTTGATGTTGTCGTTGGCTATGCGGCGGAAGCCGTTGAAATCAGGTCCGGCGTTGGGCTGCACGAGCTGCGTGTTGCCATAGGTCCACTGGGCGATGGTTCCATCCTCTGCGAAAGCAATACTGAAATTGTTGCCGGTGACGGTGTTGCCCTTCACCTTGAGCTTACCCTTCTCCTGGATGGCGGGCAGCTGACCGTGGCTTTGCTGCACGAAGGTGGGGTCGGCAACCGATACACCAGCGGCGTTGTCGGCGGAGAGCTTAAACTGCTGCTGTGCCATGGCGTAGCCCTGCTTACTCCAAGAGGTGGCTTTCTTCAGTACGAGGTTGAAGGTAATGACATACTCGGCCTTGGCGTCCACTACGGTGGTGTAAGGAATGTTGATTTGGCAGGTGTTTCCGGGCTGCACCGATGGGACGGCCACCTGGTTCTTCTCCACCGAAACGCCATTGCGGAGCACCTCATAGCTGAGGTCGTAGCTGTCGGCCAGATCGGTGAACGCGCACTTGTTCTTCAGGGTGAGCACGTGGTTGGCAAACGACTCGAAGTCGGCGTCTCTATAGACATACTTCACCTCGGTGAGCTTGGCGGTCCACTCACGGCCCGGGGTGATGATGCCGTTGCTCATGAAGTCGCCCTGGAAGCCTCTGTCGCCACGGTTCATCTTGGTGTAGTCGTAACCCGATGTGTAATAGTGGAGCCCGGTCTTGGCATCCGTCAGCGGAAGACCCTCGCGTATGCGGCGCGTGTCGTAGATGCCCTGGTCTACCCAGTCCCAGATGCAGCCGCCAATAATGCCAGTGCTTGTCTCGATGAGATTCCAGTATTCTTGCAGATTTCCCACAGCCTGACCCATGGCGTGCGCATACTCGCAGATGAAGTAGGGCTTGTTGTTGAGACCGTCCATATGCGTCTTCATCACCTCGATTTTAGGATACATGTCGGAGCCGAAGTCGGAGTATTTGGCGCCGTTCTTATAGCCCTCATAGTGCACCCATGCGTCGCGGCCGGGGAGCAGTTCCTTCACCTTGTCGTAGGTAGCCTGGAAGTTGTCGCCACCGCCCGACTCGTTACCGAGCGACCAGAACACCACGCTGGGATGGTTGCGGTCTCTCAGCACCATGCGCTCGGTGCGGTCTACGTAGGCGTCGCGCCAGGTGGGGTTGTTGGAGAGCGAATGGTTGTTGTGGCACTCCACATCGGCCTCGTTCATGCAGTAGAGTCCGTAATAGTCGAACATGGCATACATCTTGGCCTGACGGGGATAGTGGCTGGTGCGGACAGTGTTTACATTGGCCTGCTTCATCAGCACCACATCGCGGAGCATGGTCTCCACATCGATGGCGTGGCCATAGAGCGGGTGGATATCCTGTGTGTTGACACCCTTGAAGAACACGCGCTTGCCGTTTACATACACCAGGTGGCCCTTGATGGCCACATCTCTGAAACCGTATTTGGTAGAGAACACCATCTCCTCCTTGCCACCTACCTTCTGGCGCACGATGACGGTATAGAGATTGGGCTGCTCGGCCGACCAGGCCTTCAGGCCGGTGAGGTTGTCGAGAGTGAGGCGAATGTGCTTCTGCGCGTCGTTGGCGGTCATAGCCACCTGCGTCTCCTGCTTGCCCACCAGCTTGCCTTGGGGGTCGAGGAGCTCTATTTCGAGCGTCTTCTCCGAGCGCTCCTTGGCGGCGTTGTCGAGGGTGAGGTCTACATTGAGGTTACCCGAAGCATAGTCGTCCTTGAGGGCCGATGTGATGTAATGGTCGGCCACGAAGGTCTTGGGCGTGGCCACGAGATAGACATCGCGGTGGATGCCTCCGAGGTGCCACATGTCCTGCCCCTCAAGGTAAGAACCGTCGCACCAGCGGTAGACGCGCACCGACACGTTATTGTCGCCCTTGCGCACAAGGTGGGTCACATCAAATTCGGCGTCGGTATTGGCACCTTGCGAATAGCCAGCATACTTGCCGTTTACCCACACCACAATGGCGCTGCAGGCTCCGTCGAAGTGGAGAAAGACGCGCTTGTCCTGGTCCCAACCGTCAGGCAGATTGAAATTGCGGCGATAGGAACCTACGGGGTTCTTGTCGAAATTGTCGTTGAACGCCGTGATGAAAGGGGGCTTGTTCTCGAAGGGATAGCCCACATTATTATATACGGGCACATCATATCCGGCCATCTCCCAGTTGAGGGGGACCTGGAGCTCTTTCCAAGAAGAAACATCGGCATTATCGGCCCAGAAATCGTCTTTCTCGGGCTTGCCCTGCTTCCAGTCGGCGGTGTAGTGGAACTTCCATTTGCCGTTGAGCAGCAGGTAGTTGGCACGCTTAGGCGTGAGCCATGGATACTTGTAGCAGTCGTCCTGCTGCATCGAGGCTGTAGAGGCATAGGGCACAAACGTGGCGTGGGCCTTTTCCTTGCGGTCCTCAAACTTGGTCTCGTCTTCTACCCATTTATCCATAAAGGGGCATACGTCGGCCTTCGTCTCCACCACCTTTTTCTTCTTGGCGGGACGGGGGTGAGCCAGAGCCGATGCGCTGAAAAGGAAGATCAACGCTGCCGCAGCTCCCCAAATTAGATGTTTTTGTTTCATTGTCATGTTGTATGGTTAATAATTGTTTTGTCTATGCCTGTCTGCTACTTGCCCTATCCGAAAAGAGCGCGGCATACCATCACTATAGGACATTTATTTGTCCAGCCATTTCATAGCCCATTCCGTCAGAGGCGAAGGGCATGCGAGCATACCACTGTTACGCTGCAAGTTGAGGAAAGAGAAACGTATGCGGTTCTTGGGGTGGTAACGTTCGTTGTACACAACGATACTTCTGCCACTGACGCAGTTCTCTGCCTTTACCTCTACAGGTATTATCTCGTCCTCCCGCTGCAACAGGAACTCTATTTCTGCCTTCCCTTCCGAAGACCAATAGTAAGGCACAGAGCCATAGGATGGCAACAGACTTTGCAACACCGCATTCTCTGCCATGGCGCCTTTGAATTCGGTGTAGTTGGCTGTCGGGTCAATGACTATGCTTCCCGGCAAGTCGGCCAAGCGCCTCAACAGGCCACAGTCACTGGCATATACCTTGAATATGTCTGGTTCTTCGTAGGCGCTCAATGGCATTCCAGGTTTCGAGACGGCGTTCACACAATATATCATGCCTACATCTTCAAGCCAGAGCAAAGCATCCTCGTAGTCACGGCTCCTTGCGCCCTTTTTTACAACCTTATAGATGAACTTCCTGTTCTCCTTGGCAAGCTGGGACGGAAGTGAGCGCCAAAGGGCATGTATGCGAGGTATCTCGCGAGGGTCTGCATACTTGGCGAAGTCAAGTTCATACAAGTCCAATATGCCTTGCAGTATGTCGTCGACTGCCTGCATTCCCTGGTTTTCAAGCATGCTGACAGCGGCTTCAGGCATACCGCCAGAGACCATATATCTGCGATACTCCGACTTCAACTTGTCAAGAATAATAAGCGGTAGCTTCTCAGGTTCCTCTATCTGCTCAACATAATTGAAGATCTGGATGTCGCTGGCCCGCAGATACTCCTTGAACGTAATAGGATACATGCGCATAACCTGTACCTTACCAACAGGTACGGTCATCCTCCGCCTCTTAACAGCCACACCCAACAGCGAGCCAGCCGCTATGATGTGCCATTCGGGGGCTTCCTCACAAAAATACTTTAACGAGTTGAGCGCTTCCTCGCACTCCTGTATCTCATCAAATATGAGCAGCGTCTTGCCCGGCACAAGGGGAACTGGGCTATAAAGAGACAGTTCCTTTATGATGCGGGCGGGTTCCTTTGACACCGTGAAGGCTGACAATAACTCCTTCTGGCGGTCAAAGTCAAATTTCGCCGTGTAGTCAAAGCATTCCTTTCCAAACTCTTCCATGGCCCACGTCTTGCCAATCTGGCGGGCGCCTTTCAATAGGATTGGCTTGTGCTTTGCCGCATCTTTCCACTCCTTGAATTTGTTGACTATGTCTCTTTTTATCTTCATAATTACACTAACAACTTCCGATTTGTGTCATTTTTGACATTTTTCCGAACTTGTCGTGTGCAAATATACGATATAAAGAGGAAAGGAACAAGTTTTCGGAGGGTTATTTTGGCCCACTGGCGGGAAAAGACGGAAAAAAGCGGCATAGGAACCCTGTTGTGGAATTCCTATACCGCTTATATTCTACGCCTACGGCTGAGAAAGTCAGCCCGTCAGCGATTAGTATTCATCATCGTTCCAGAGGAAATCTTCCTTGGAGGGATAGTCGGGCCAAATGTCTTCAATGCTTTCATACACTTCACCTTCATCCTCTATTTCCTGCAAGTTCTCGAGTACCTCGAGAGGAGCACCTGAACGGGTGGCATAGTCTATAAGTTCGTCCTTGGTTGCGGGCCAAGGTGCATCTTCCAATTTTGAAGCTAATTCAAGAGTCCAATACATAGTCTTTAGTTTTGGTCGTTAATTTTATTGGATGCAAAAGTAGCACTTTATATTCAATTATACGACTGTTTATGACCATTTTTGCTGTTAAATAATCATTAATAATAAAAAAAAGCAAAAATATAGGGACGATTGGATTAAAAATTGATTGTGTAACAACGCTTGTGCTTGCTCTGGTCCAGCATCACGATGCCGGTGTAGTATAAATCATAACAGACGGCGGCATGGTTGTTGCCGACGATGCGTTGCCAAGTCTCGCGCGAGCGGGCGTCGCGGTGTATACCATCGACCATGACCACGCTGGCGCTGTCTATGCGTGGCAACAGGCTGAGCAGAGCATCCACATGCTGCACATCGGTGCGTATCACCACGCGCTCACCGTCGATGACAGCGGGCACCTCGTCGCCTTCAGCCACCGGGAGGATGCAGGCACGGCGCGCGCCGGCAGAGAAATACTCCTGGCGCTCAGCGCTCAAGCCGTCTATGAAGTCGAGGATATAGCGGGGCTGAACCTCGTTGGCCACGCGCAGACAGAGACGCAGCAGGCGCAGCGCCACACGGCTCTCCACGGGCTCCCGCTTCTGCAGGTCGGCGTAGGCATAATAGGGGTAATGCTCGTTGATGACATAGCGCACAAAGCGGTAAGCCGACGGCGACTGGATGCCAAATCCCCTGCAATAGGCGATGCGGCTAAGCCATACTCCCACGGTCTGCAACCATTCTGTCACGTTGTTCATCTTACACCTTGTTATATTTATAGCCTCGTATATTATATTTATAGCCTCGTATGCTCGCATATATAGCCACGAAGGCCACTGCAAAGGTAAACTTTTTCTGCCAATTTATCCCCCTATCGCGTCACTTTTATCCTTTTTTCAAGCACCCTGACCCACGAGCGAGCCACCGTGACCATCTCCACAACTCTGCTGACCAACTCTGCAAAACTGCTGACCAACTCTGCGAAGCTGCTGACCAACTCTGCGAAGCTGCTGACCATCCTGGCTGGCTCGTATCGTAAGGCACGAGGCCACGTAACATATGATACGAAAGCTCGTGACTTACGATACGTAGGCTCGTGACTTACGATACGAGCTGCCCAAGGTCATCAGCCGCCCCATCATACGTGGCCAGCCGCCTCATTATCAGCAACAGCCCGGCCGTCGCTGCCCCCACAGCCATGCCCACGCTCCCCCAGCTCGCCGCCAAACAAAACTCCCCTGCCTCCACGATGACGGGAAACAGGGGAATATACTGATTTTCTATTACTATGGTCATGGTTGTCGGCCTATGGCACCCACCAGTTGAGCCAAGAAGGTCTGGTAGCGGGCCACAAGAGTCGGGTAGCGAACCAAGCGGGGTGGAAAGCGCTGCTCAGAACCTCACCTTGCCGAGTATCTTGGTGGTGGCGCCAGTCATCTGGGCCACAAATGCGCCAGCCCTATCGCCGCAGCACTTGCGGTATTCGGCGTCGTCGGTAAAGCGGGTTATCAGTTCTTCAAAGTCTTCCGGGGTGTGTATCTCAAAGCCTCCCTCGGCACGCTTCAAGCCCTGCGCCTCACTGAAGCGCTGGTTGTTGGGACCGAAGATGACGGGCATATCCCACACGGCTGCCTCGAGCACATTGTGGATGCCCACGCCGAAGCCGCCACCGACATAGGCCACGTCGCCGTAGTGGTAGGCACTCGACAGCAGACCGAAACAGTCGATGATGAGACAGTCGGCCTCTGCGGCTTCCTGCTCGTTGGTCTGGGTGTAGCGCACGGTCTTCATCTGGAGCATGTCGGTAATCTGGCGCAGATGGTCCTCGCCTATCACGTGGGGCGCGATGATGAGTTTCCACTGTCTATGCTCGTTGAAATAGGGAATGAAAATCTCCTCGTCGGGCTGCCAGGAAGATCCAGCCACAAAGACGGGCGCCTTGACATCGGCATCGCCACCCACAAAGGCGTCGATAATGGGCAGACGACGGGCTGCCTCCTTAATCTGGAGCACGCGGTCGAAGCGGGTGTCGCCCACCACGTCGACATCGGTGATGCCGATAGAGGCAAGCAGGCGCTGCGACTCCTCGTTCTGCACGAAGAAGCGGGTGAAGCAAGTGAGCACACGGCTGTAGCGCCATCCGTACCACTTGAAGAAGATTTGCTCGGGACGGAAGATGCTCGACACGCTGTAGGTGGGTATGCCGCGGTGCTTGAGCACATGCAGGAAGTTGTACCAGAACTCGTACTTGATGAAGAATGCCATCACGGGGCGCACGATGCGCAGGAACTTGCGCGCATTGCCTATGGTGTCGATGGGCAGATAGCAGATGACGTCGGCACCCTTGTAATCCTTGCGCACCTCATAGCCCGAGGGCGAGAAGAAGGTAAGCAGTATCTTGTACTCGGGGTGCTGGCGGCGCACCTCTTCCATCAGCGGGCGGCCCTGTTCGAACTCGCCCAACGACGCAGCATGAAACCAGATGTAGCGGTCGGCTGGATTAATCTTCTCACGCAATATACGGAACGACTCCTGCTCTCCGCGCCACATCTTGCGCACCTTGTCTGAAAACAGGCTGGCTATGGCTACGCCCACCTGTATCAGGTAGATAATGACATTGTACATAATCTAACGAAAAAAGGGTGCCGCCCCCGTGGGCACGACACCTTATTATATATATAGTTATTTCAGAACCTCGACGGCACGGCGCAGACGGCGCAGAGTCTCCTCCTTGCCCAGGAAGGCAGAGATGTCGAACATGCCGGGACCCTTGCCTATGCCCACGAGGGCCAGACGGAAGGCGTTCATGATGTCGCCCAGCTTGTAGCCCTTGTCCTCGACCCACTTCATGACCACAGGCTCCTGGCCCTCGATGCTGAAGTCGTCGATGCCCTCGAGCACCTCGGCCAGCTCGGTCATCTGCTGGGCTGAATATTCCTTCCAGCGCTTGCGCACTGTCTTCTCGTCGTACTCCGTGGGTGGCAGGAAGAAGAAAGAGCACAAATCCCAGAGCTCGCGTACAAAGCTGACGCGGTCTTTCATCAGGCTGACTACCGTGCGGATACGCTCCATCGACTCATCCACGCCATTGTTGGCCACGATGGGTGCAAAGAGGTCGGCTATCTCTTCGTTGCTCTTGCGCAGAATGTACTCATGGTTGAACCAGATGCCCTTCTGGTAGTCGAACTTGGCGCCACTCTTCGAGCATTTGCTGATGTCGAAGACCTCAACCAGTTCTTCGAGGCTGAAGAGCTCCTGCTCGGTGCCTGGGTTCCAGCCCAGCAGCGCCAGGAAGTTGACCACTGCCTCGGGGAAATAGCCGCTCTCGCGGTATCCGCTTGACACTTCGCCGGTCTTGGGGTCATGCCATTCGAGCGGGAATACGGGGAAACCCAGACGGTCGCCATCGCGCTTGGACAGTTTGCCCTTGCCCTCGGGCTTGAGGAGCAATGGCAGGTGGGCAAAGCGGGGCATGGTGTCTTCCCAACCAAACGCGCGGTAGAGCAACACGTGCAGCGGTGCCGATGGCAACCACTCCTCGCCACGGATAACGTGGCTTATCTCCATCAGATGGTCGTCTACGATGTTGGCAAGATGGTAAGTGGGCAGCTCGTCAGCACTCTTATAGAGCACCTTGTCGTCGAGGATGTCGCTCTTGATGACCACATCGCCGCGTATCATGTCGTTGACATGCACCTCGATACCGGGGGTGATGAGGAAGCGCACCACATACTGCTCGCCGTCGGCTATCATCTGGCGCCACTCTGCCTCGGGGAGAGACAGCGAGTTGCGCATCTGCATGCGGGTGCGTGCATCATACTGGAAATTCTGTATCTCGGCGCGCTTGGCGTCAAGCTCCTCGGGCGTGTCGAAGGCATAATAAGCCTTGCCGTCGGCCAAGAGCTGGTCTACATACTTCTTGTAGATGTCGCGACGCTCACTCTGGCGGTAGGGACCATGGTCGCCACCGAAGCTGACGCCCTCGTCAAACTTGATGCCGAGCCACTTGAATGACTCTATAATGTATTCCTCTGCTCCTGGAACAAAACGATGGGAGTCTGTATCTTCGATACGGAACACGAAATCACCACCATGCTGGCGGGCAAAGAGGTAATTGAAAAGGGCGGTACGAACACCACCGATGTGCAAAGGTCCTGTAGGACTCGGCGCAAAGCGCACTCTGACTCTTCTTTCGGTCATTATATTTATAGAAATTATTATTTTTTTGCAAAATTACGGTATTTTTCTGAGTATTGACCATTATTTTTCGTATTTTCGCAAAATAAAAGCATTACAGATACAATAAACATGAAAATAGGGTTTACCAACAACCGAATCAACAGAGCGCTCACGCGTCTGACACTTATCATTGCCAGCACGGCCATCATCGTGTGGTTTCTGCCCCACAACGAGAGCCAGCGCATAAGATACGATATCGGCAAGCCATGGATGTACGGCTCGTTCATCGCCAAGTTTGACTTCCCCATCTACAAGACCGACGAAGCCATCAAGCTGGAGCAGGACTCGCTGATGGAGTCCTTTCAGCCCTACTACCGCTACGACACCCAGGTGGAGCAGCAGCAGCTAGAGCACTTGCGCCAGGACCTCGCCGCCAATAGCCACCCTATCTCCCACGACCTGGAGGCGGCCGTCATAAAGCGCCTGCACCGCCTCTATGCCACAGGTATCATGGGCATGGCAGAATATCAGGACATGGCAAGAGACTCTGCCACGACCATACGCATAGTCAACGAGAAAGAGGCTGTGCCTCTGGAGGTGGGGCAGGTCTACTCGACCATGAGTGCCTACGAACAGCTGCTCGCCGATGAGCGTCTTGCCGACCAGAAGTCGACCCTGCAGAAGCTCAACCTCAATGAGTACATCGAGCCCAACCTCATCTACGACAAGGACCGCAGCCAGGCTGAGCTCAACGACCTGCTCAGCGGCATCTCGCCAGCCAGCGGCATGGTGCTTACGGGTCAGAAGATTATAGACCGTGGCGAGATCGTCGACGACTACGACTACCGCGTGCTCTCTTCGTTTGAGCGGGAGATGCAGCGACGCAGCTCAGACTCTACCGAGATCACCTCGACCATCATGGGCCAGCTGCTGTTTGTGCTCATCCTCATCTCGCTCTTCTCGACCTACCTGGCGCTCTTCCGCAAGGACTACTTTGCCAAGCCCCGCAACATACTGATGCTCTACGTGATGGTGACGCTCTTCCCCGTGCTGGTGTCGTTCATGATGACCCACAACGTGTTCAGCGTCTACATCCTGCCGCTGGTGATGGCGCCCATCTTCGTGCGCGTCTTCCTTGACTCGCGCACCGCCTTTGCCACCCACGTCACGATGGTCATCATCTGTGCCGCCGCCGTAAAATACCAGTACGAGTTCATCATCGTCCAGATAGTGGGCGGCATGGTGGCCATCTACTCGCTGCGCGAACTGTCGCGCCGTGCCCAGGTGTTCCGCACCGCTCTGCTGGTGACGCTGTCGAGTTGCGTGGTCTACTTCGCCCTGCAACTCATGCAGGACAGCGACTTCACCGACCTCGACCACAGCATGTACTCCTACTTCATCGTCAACGGCGTATTCCTGCTGCTTGCCTACCCGCTCATGTATCTCATCGAGAAGACCTTCGGATTTATCTCCGATGTGACGCTCATCGAACTGTCTGACACCAACAAGGGACTGCTGCGCGAGCTGAGCGAGGTGGCTCCCGGTACCTTCCAGCACTCCATTACCGTGGCCAACCTGGCAGCCGAGATAGCCAACAAGATAGGCGCCAAGAGTCTGCTTGTGCGTACCGGAGCGCTCTATCATGACATCGGAAAGAAAGACGACCCCGTCTTCTTCACCGAGAACCAGTCGGGCGTGAACCCGCACAGCGAGATTTCCTGCCGCGAGAGCGCGCGCATCATCATCAGCCATGTCACCAAGGGCGTCAAAGAGGCCGAGCGCGCCAATCTGCCCGCCTTCATCAAGGACTTCATCCTCACCCACCACGGCAAGGGCATCACCAAGTACTTCTATATTAAATATAAGAATGAACATCCCGACGAGGATGTCGACATCCAGGAATTTGCCTATCCCGGCCCCAATCCTTTCACCCGCGAACAGGCCATCCTCATGATGGCCGATACCGTCGAGGCGGCTTCTCGCTCGCTGCCCGAATATACCGAAGACAGCATCTGCGACCTCGTCAACCGCCTCATCGACCAGCAGGTGGCCGACGGCTTCTTCAAGGAGTGCCCCATCACCTTCCGCGACATCGCCCAGGCCAAACTGGTGCTCATCGAGCGCCTCAAGGCCATTTACCATACACGTATACAATATCCGGAACTGAAGAAATAGGAAACCGAGAACAACCTGGGTACCCTCGAGACCAATCTGGGCGCCCACAGAGTCCAACTTAAGGCCCAAAAACCGCACAAAAAGCCCGATTTGTGCGGTTTTTGGGCTTCTAAATGTTAACAAGAGATAAAATAACGATGAACGTAGTGGATATATAGAACAATATTAATACCTTTGCATCCAATATTTTTAGTTTTTTTAAGATGAATAAGACAAAACTGATTTGCACAGCGTTAGCAATCGTTATTTTTTCGACCACCGCACAGGCCGGTGGATTACTCACCAACACCAACCAGAACATTAATTTCCTCCGCAATCCCGCGCGCGATGCTGCCATTGCCATCGATGGCGTCTACAGCAACCCCGCCGGTGTAGTCTTCCTGGGCGAGGGCATGCACCTGTCTATAGGATTGCAGAATGTACACCAGACCCGTACTATCAAGACGGGCTTCCCACTCTTCCCCAACAACGTGAACATGAGTGGCAGCGTACACGAGTTTGAGGGCAAGGCCGACGCGCCCGTTCTCCCCTCTCTGCAGGCTGCCTACAACAAGGGAAACTGGAGCTTCCAGTTCGGATTTGCCCTTACCGGCGGCGGTGGCAAATGTGAATTCCCCTACGGCCTCGGCTCTTTTGAGCAGGTGGTTGCCGGCGTCACCACCTATGCCCCCGCAGTCAACGGGCTTTACCAGAAACTCGGCCACCTGGGCATCCCCGGCATGGCAGGTCACGGCATGGGCAGCAAGTATAGCTACGACTCATTTATGCGTGGCCGCCAGTATTATTATGGTTTCACCTTCGGTACCGCTTACCGCATCAACGACCACCTCTCTGTCTATGGCGGTCTGAAGATGCTCTACGGTTCGGCCAACTACTATGGTTATGTCAAGAACATCTCCATCGAGCATATCGAAAACGGCCAGTCATCTATGGTAAGTGCTCCCGCCCACTTCGCTGAATTGGCCACCATGCTTAACCGCTACATCGGAGCCTTAGAGCCAACTCTCAATACAGAACAATTAGAAGGATTGAAAGATGCCGCAAGACTTGCTACTGGGCTGAGCCAGTCCACCCAGGACATCGAGCTCAACTGCGACCAGACTGGATGGGGCGTGGCTCCCATCATCGGTATCGACTACAAGACAGGACGCCTGAACCTTGCTGCCAAGTATGAGTTCAAGACCCGTATGCGTCTGAAGAACAAGTCGGCCAACAGCCTCAGCGCCGAGGGCATCCCCATGCTCAGCAAATTCAAGGACGGTAACGAGGTGGCAGAAGACACTCCCGGCTTGCTCACCGTAGGTGCACAGTACTCGCTGCTGCCCTCGCTCCGCATTTCGGCCGGTTGGCACCACTACTTCGATGTCGACACCAAGCAGTACACCAAGGATATGTTGAGCGACACCAATGAGTATCTCGTCGGTGCCGAATACGACATCAACAAGTGCTGGCAGGTAAGCGCCGGAGCGCAGAAGACCCAGTACGGATTCAAGGATGCGGGTATGAACGACATCAGTTTCAATGTCAACTCCTACTCTATCGGCTTCGGAGTCGGTGTCCAGGTAAGCGAGAAGGTAAAGATCAATGCCGCTTACTTCCAGACCATCTACAGCGACTACGACAAGAAAGAGGCCGTCGGTCAGGGCACCGTTACCAACTCGTTCACACGTACCAACCGTGTCTTCGGCCTCGGTGTAGACCTCACTCTCTAAGAGAGACCTTAATTATAAGTAAATATATCAATAATCTGTGTGTGATGTGGGCTTGCTGTCATAGCGGGTCCACATCATAGTATATCTGCAGGGTAGCATATTGCTTGTCCTGCATTATTTTTTGCTGCACCTGACGCAGGTATTGTCTCACCTGACGCCCGTCGAGACTGTTCTCGAGCTTGAGCACAATCTTGCGGATGCTCATCGTCTTGACGCGGGCTATCGACGGTTTGTCGGGGCCCAGCACCCGCTCGCCCAAGCCTTGCCTGAGCCATCCCGCCATGAGCAGGGCAGCACTCTCTGCCACGTGCTCCTGCCTGTGCTTGATGTACACGTATATCAGACGGGCAAACGGCGGATAGCGGAACAGTCGCCGCTCGTCCATCAGGTCGCCGAAGAAGCCCTTGAAGTCATGCCCCACGATCTGGTGTATCACCGGCAGCTCGGGAGCTTTAGTCTGGAGTATCACCAGACCGCGTTCGCCCTTGCGGCCAGCCCTTCCGCTCACCTGGCCCATCATCATGAAGGCGTGTTCGTAGGCGCGGAAGTCGGGATAGTTGAGCATCGAGTCGGCATCGAGTATGCCCACCACGCCCACATTGTCGAAGTCGAGTCCCTTGGTCACCATCTGCGTACCGATGAGCACATTGGTCTTGCCCTGAGAGAAGTCGGCGATAAGGCGCTCATAGGCGTTGCGCGTGCGGGTGGTGTCGAGGTCCATGCGAGCCACCCTGGCATCGGGAAACTCGGTGCGCACGGCGTCCTCTATCTTCTCTGTGCCATAGCCTTGCCCTCTCAGGTCGCGCCCACCACAGTTGGGGCACTCTGTGGGCACGGTATAGGTGTAGCCGCAGTAGTGGCAGGTGAGCCTGTTGGTCACCTTGTGGAGCGTGAGCGACACGTCGCAGTTCTCGCAGCGCGGCACCCATCCGCAGTCGTGACACTCTATCATCGGCGCAAAGCCGCGGCGGTTTTGGAAGAGTATGGCCTGCTTGCCGCGGCTGAGCTGGTCGCGCACGGCAACCAGCAGGTCGGGCGAGAAGAGACCGTTCATCATCTTGCGACGACGCAGGTCCTTGACATCGACCACCCGTATCTCGGGGAGCTGGATGTCCTGATAGCGGGTGGTGAGGGTTACCAGCCCATACTTGCCGCTCTGCGCGTTGTGATACGACTCTGCCGACGGCGTGGCGGTGCCCAGCACCACACGGGCTCCAGTGGCACGGGCCAGCATAATCGCCACCGACCGCGCATGGTATCGCGGCGACGGGTCCTGCTGCTTGAAGCTGGTCTCGTGTTCCTCGTCGATGATGACCATGCCCAGCCGGGTAAAGGGCAGGAAGACGGCACTGCGCGCGCCGAGGATTACATCGTAGGGATGGTCGGAGAGCTGCTTGCGCCATATCTCCACGCGCTCGGCGTCGCTGTACTTGGAGTGGTAGATGCCCAACCGCGAACCGAAGACGCGGCGCAGACGCTCCATCATCTGCACCGTGAGCGCAATCTCGGGCACCAGATAGAGCACCTGCTTCTTCTCTTCCAGCGCGCGGGCTATCAGATGGATGTACACTTCGGTCTTACCACTCGAGGTCACTCCGTGGAGCAGCGTCACCTCGCGCTCCTTCATGCTCGCCACCACGGCGTCATAGGCATGGGCTTGCGCGGGGCTCAGTGTCTTGGGCTGGGCCAGGGGCTCGCCCACTCCGTCGTTGAGCCTGCCCACTTCCACCTTATATATATATAATAGGTGGCGGTCTACGAGCGCTTTGATGATGGCTTCGGTAGCGTTGGACTCGTTGCGCAGCTCTTCACGGGTAATCTCGCGCACCTCTACCTTCTCGCCATCGGCCCTCATGTCCCAGTGGCTCATCTGCAGATAGGTGGCAAACACCTGCTGCTGCTTGCGGGCCCTTGCGAGCGACTCCATAGCCACGTGCAGCGCGCGCTGGTCGTGCAACTGCGGGCTGAGGGCTATATAGTCCTCTGTCTTGGGTCTGAACCCGTCCTCGGCCTTCAGCCCCGACGGCATCGCGGCGGTATATACATCGCCGATAGGCGCCAGATAGTAGTAGGATATCCACTGCCACAGCGAGAGCTGATGGGGCAGCAGCATAGGATGGTCGTCGAGCACGTCGACGATGTCCTTTACCTCAAAGTCGGGTTGGATGTCATGGATGTTGAGCGCCACCGCCGTGTAGGTCTTGCTCCGTCCGAGCGGCACCAGTATACGTACGCCTGGCACTACCCTTGACTCCAGGGCAGCGGGCACGCTGTAAGTGAAAAGGCCGTCTAACGGCAGCGGAAGTATAGCCTCAACATATTTCATGCAGGCAAAGTTATATAAAATTACGAAGAAACCCACGCTTCCTCCCATTTCTTTTCGCGCGCACGCCACAAAACTTCCTCCCACCCCCATTTCCCCTTGCAGCGAATGGCATCATCTACCGAGGCGGCCTATCCGCCTTGCGCAGTGGTGAGCCTACGGTGGCAGCGCAGACTATGGCCATGCCGCCCAAGGGCCATATCGCAGCGGTATGTGACTTACCCTAAAAAAACTTGACACTTTTGGATACCTAAAACAAAAGTGTATGAGAACAAAAGTAAAACGTGAAAGAGATCGTGTCCTAAATGAAGCGACAGGTCAGTATGAATGGGTATGGGTAGAATCCACTCGCTACATTCATGATGAAGAAGATCGA
>NZ_NPJL01000014.1:0-164638 GCF_002251325.1 Prevotella sp. P4-67 | reverse complement strand
AAAGACAAGCACATCCTATATTTGGCTAGATCACTAAAAACACGACAATCATTCTTATCTATATGGGAAAAATTAAAGGATTTCTCTTTGCCGTACGACACAGAGAAATCCTAATGACCGATTTGGGATTAACGAAGAAAGCCATTCCGACACCGTGATGATGTCAGAATGGCTTTCCTCCTTTTATATGATAAGATGTATTAGTACTCTTCTTCGGCTACGTCTTCAGCCTCCATGTTCAGGTCTTCGGGGTCGGTGTCGAAGGTGGTGCGATAGCTTTCTTCCGTGAGCTTGTCCTCGTCATAGCTATCGTCGTCCTCGTCATAGTCCTCACCGCTGTCCTCGTTGACATCGTCCAATTCCTCGTCGTCCTCATCCTCGTCAAAGTCACGCATTTTCTTGTCGTCCTCGTCAAATTCCGACTTGTAGCGGGGCTTCTCCACTTCGGGTTTCAGTTTGGCAAAGATGGCCTCCACCCACGAGCCTTTGGGTATCTCGAGCACCTCAAAACCGTCGTTCACTTTCTTCTCATACATGCCGCCGGGCTTGTGCAGACGGTTGGCGGGTAGGGTAGTGGTGCTGATGTCAAAACCGCTGAGGATGATATCCTGAATGCTCTGTGAGAGCGATTCCCAACCACCGCCGAAGTTGCGCTCGAGCACCTCCATGAGCTTGGCAGCCGAGATGTGGCGTATATTTTCATAGGTGAGGTCGGTGACTCTGTTGATAGGACGCTTCTTGACAGCCCACTTCTGTACGTGCTTGTCGTCGAGCTTGATTTGTCCGATTTTGAATCCGCGCTCTTCGTATTTCTCGAAGACTTTGGGGTTGTCAATCTTTATCTCTTCCAGCTCAAAGCCACTCTTGATAATATCCATGTAATGCTGCAGGTTGTCTTTGAAATCGGCTTCCTTTTCGCCACTTTCCCAGAGGCGGAAAATGTCGTTTTCTTGGGCGTCCCAGATATTACTCTTGTTCAAAGTTTTGAGTGTCAGAACTTTATGGTCTTGCTTCATTGTTTGTGTAAAGTTTGGAGTTTGTATTGGCTGCAAATGTATACAACAAATCGTTAAGTTGCAAATTTTTATGCAAAAAAAATCGTATCAATATGAAAAATATCATTAACTTTGCAATAATTATGAGTGAACCGTTAGCTGAAAGGATGCGTCCGCGCACCTTGGATGATTATGTAGGACAGCAGCATTTGGTGGGTCCGGGAGCGGTGCTTCGCAAGATGATTGATACGGGGCATATCTCTTCGTTTATTCTTTGGGGACCTCCTGGCGTGGGCAAGACCACTCTTGCCCAGATTGTTGCCAACATGTTGCAGGTGCCTTTTTACACGCTCAGTGCCGTGACCAGTGGAGTCAAGGATGTGCGCGATGTGATAGAACGTGCCAAGAGTGGGCGCTTTTTCAATTCCGCCTCACCCATACTCTTCATCGACGAGATTCACCGGTTTTCCAAATCCCAGCAAGACAGCCTCCTTGGGGCGGTCGAGCGTGGCGTGGTGACGCTCATCGGTGCCACCACCGAGAATCCCTCCTTCGAGATTATCCGCCCGTTGCTCTCCCGATGCCAGCTCTATGTCCTCAAGTCGCTCGAGGCTTCCGATCTGCTCTCGCTTCTTCATCGTGCCGTGACCCAGGATGTCGAACTCTCCAAGCGCCATATCCATCTGCAGCAGACCGATGCGCTGCTGCGCTATAGCGGTGGCGATGCGCGCAAACTGCTCAACATCCTCGAGCTCGTCATCAGTGCTTCTACCGACGACGAGGTGACCATCACCGACGAGATGGTCGAAGAGCGGCTTCAGCAGAACCCCTTGGCTTACGATAAGGACGGCGAGATGCACTACGACATCATCTCTGCCTTTATCAAGAGCATCCGTGGCAGCGACCCCGATGCCGCCCTCTACTGGATGGCGCGCATGATAGAGGGAGGCGAAGACCCCAAGTTCATTGCCCGCCGCGTGGTGATAAGCGCCGCCGAAGATGTGGGACTCGCCAACCCCAATGCCCTGCTTATGGCCAACACCGCCTTTGATGTGGTCAACAAGATAGGATGGCCCGAGGGCCGCATTGCGCTTGCCGAGGCTGTGGTCTATCTCGCCACCAGTCCCAAGAGCAATTCTGCCTATCTCGCCATCGACGAAGCCCTTGCTGCCGTGCGCGCCACTGGCAATCTGCCCGTGCCACTGCCCATACGCAACGCCCCCACGGCACTCATGAAGGAACTGGGCTATCACGACGGCTATCTCTATCCCCACGACTATCCCGGCAACTTTGTTGCCCAGTCCTATCTCCCCTCCGAGTTGGGTAGCCGCCGCTTCTGGCACGCCCAGCACAGTCCTTCCGAGGAGAAACTCTATCAGCGTATGCTGCAATACTGGGGCGACAGATATAAAGATGACAAGTAAACCAACAATGAATATAGTATTATTGGATATGCAAATAGTATTATTAGACGGATATGCGTCCAATCCGGGCGACCTTACCTGGGAACCCCTCAAAGAGATGGGCGAGGTAACGGTGTACGACCGCACGCAGCCTTCAGAGGTAGTCGAGCGTGCGCATGATGCAGAAATCATAGTAACCAACAAGGTGACACTCACGCGGCAGACGCTTGAGCAGCTGCCCAACCTGCGGCTGATATGCGTCTTGGCCACGGGATACAACACCATCGACACCCTGGCGGCCCGCGACTTGGGCATCACTGTGTGCAACGTGCCTGCCTACAGCACCGACAGCGTGGCGCAGATGGTCTTTGCACAGATACTCAACATGACCAACCGCGTGGCCCACTATGCCCGCCAGACCCGCGAGGGACGTTGGTCGGCAGCGCCCGACTTCTGCTACTGGGATTTGCCCGTGAGCGAGCTCGCCGGCAAGACCCTCGGCATCGTGGGCCTCGGCCATATCGGTGCCAAGGTGGCAAGTATAGCCCGCGAGTTTGGCATGGATGTCTTTGCCTTCACCAGCAAGAACTCCATCGACCTGCCCGACTATATCCAGAAGACCACCCTTGAGGGACTCTTCGGTGTGAGCGACATCCTTACCCTCCACTGCCCGCTCACCCCCGATACCCACGAGCTCATCAACGCCCGCACCCTCGCCCGCATGAAGCGTGGCGCCCTGCTGGTCAATACCGGTCGAGGCCCTCTGGTCAATGAGGCCGATGTGGCCGAGGCTCTTGCCTCCGGACAGCTTGGCGGCTATGGTGCCGACGTGATGTGCAGCGAACCGCCGGCTGCCGACAATCCGCTCTTCGCCCAGCCCAACGCCTTCATCACGCCCCACATCGCATGGGCATCGGTCGAGGCGCGCCAGCGACTGCTCAACGCCACCTTCGACAACATCCGCGCATTCCAGGAAGGCCATCCCCAGAATGTGGTCAATCCCTAAGCGCCATTTGAGATAACCCTTTGCAATGGGCCTGGTCTGTCTGTCAGATTAGGCCCATTGCTTTTTTGTCTGCTGTCTCGCCCCGTCTCTCCCGATGCCATCCATAATATTGTTGCAAACCACGAAACGATTATTTCCCGTCTTTATACCATTGTTTCCAACCACGAAATAACCATTTCGCACCCCGCAAAGATGTTGTCTGTCATCACGGCCATCATCTCTGCCATCGCCGACATCATTGCAGATTGCTGACAACTTTTCGGCTTAACTGCAAAATAATTGGACATTCGCTTTGAATTGCGGGCGAATTGTGCTAACTTTGTCTCATATATAATAATGTAATAGAAAGTAGAATATGGATTTAGTACAACGGTTTATCAATTATACACAGTTTGACACCCAGTCTGCCGAAGACTCTCAGACTGTGCCAAGCACGGCCAAGCAGCTCGTGTTTGCCAAATACCTGAAGGAAGAGTTGGAGCGCGAAGGTCTCTCTGATGTCGAGATGGACGAGATGGGCTACATCTACGCCACCCTCAAGGCCAATACCAAGAAGGAGGTGCCCACCATCGGCTTCATTGCCCACTACGACACCAGTATGGACTGCTCTGGCGCCAACATCAAGCCCCGCATCGTCGAGAACTATGACGGTGGAGACATCGTGCTGAGCGAGGGCATCGTGTCATCGCCCTCCAAGTTTCCCGAGTTGCTCGACCACAAGGGCGAGGACATCATCGTGACCGACGGCCACACGCTGCTCGGTGCCGACGACAAGGCGGGTATAGCCGAGATTGTCGAGGCGATGTGCTATCTGCGTGACCACGACGAAATCAAGCACGGCGACATCCGTGTGGCTTTCAATCCCGACGAGGAGATAGGCATGGGTGCCCATCACTTCGATGTCGAGAAGTTCGGATGCGAGTGGGCCTACACCATGGATGGCAGCGACCTGGGCAACCTGGAGTATGAGAACTTCAATGCTGCTGCCGCCAAGGTCATCATCAAGGGTATGAGCGTACACACGGGTTATGCCAAGGGCAAGATGGTCAACGCCAGTCGTCTGGCTTGCGAGTTCAACGCCTTCATTCCCGAGACCGACATCCCCGAGACTACCGACGGCTACCAGGGCTTCTACCATCTGCTGGGCATCGACAGCCACTGCGAGGAAGCCAAGCTGAGCTACATCATCCGCGACCACGACCGCGAGAAGTTTGAAGACCGCAAGGACTTCATCGAGTCTATCGCTGCCCGTATGAACGAGAAGTACGGCGAGGGCACGGTCAAGGTTGAGCTGCGCGACCAGTACTACAACATGAAGGAAAAGATAGACCCCAACATGCATGTGATTGACATTGTGCTCAAAGCCATGCAGGAGACAGGCGTCACCCCCAAGGTTGAACCTATCCGTGGCGGAACCGACGGTGCCCAGCTGAGTTTCCGAGGTCTCCCTTGCCCCAATATCTTTGCCGGCGGCGTCAACTTCCATGGCCCCCACGAGTTTGTCTCCATCCAGGTCATGCAGAAGGCTGTGCAGGTCATCACCCGCATCTGTGCCATCACCGCTGCATACAACGACTGATTATCCCCAATAGCGATAGAAGCTGTTCCTTGTTGAGGAGCAGCTTTTTCGCTTTTATCCTATACGCTTATGGCTGAACTTCCGGCTCTGGTCAAGGACCTTGCACTCATACTCATCGTGGCTGGCGGCGTCACACTGCTCTTCAAGCGCTTGCGCCAACCCCTCGTTTTGGGCTACATCGTGGCGGGCTTTCTCGTGTCGCCCCACATGCCCTACACCATGTCGGTGATAGACAAGGCCGACGTGCAGATGTGGGCCGACATCGGCGTCATCTTCCTGCTGTTCTCTCTGGGCCTCGATTTCTCGTTCAAGAAGATACTCAAGATGGGCATGGCGCCCATGATAGCCGCCATCACCATCATCCTCTGCATGATGTTTGCCGGCACCGTGGTGGGCCACCTCTTCGGGTGGGCGCGCATGGACTGCGTATTCCTTGGCGGCATGCTTGCCATGTCGTCCACCACCATCATCTACAAGGCTTTCGACGACCTGGGGCTCAGGCAGCAGAAGTTTGCCGGGCTGGTGATGAGCGTGCTCATCCTCGAAGACATCATGGCCATCGTCATGATGGTGATGCTCTCGGCCTTTGCCACCGGGGCCAACCCCGACGGCGAGCAGATGGTGGCTTCGGTCGTCAAGATAGGCTTCTTCCTCACGGTATGGCTGGTGGTAGGCATCTTCTTCATCCCCATGTTCCTGCGCAAGACGCGTCTGCTCATGAATGACGAGACCATGACCATCGTGGCGCTCGGACTCTGCTGCGCCATGGCGTGCATCTCCACGCTGGTGGGGTTCAGCAGCGCCTTCGGAGCCTTCATCATGGGCAGCATCCTTGCCGAGACCATCGAGGCCGACAAGATAATCCAGCTGGTAGAGCCTGTGAAGAACCTCTTCGGTGCCATCTTCTTCGTGTCGGTGGGCATGCTGGTCGACCCCCATATCCTTGTCGCTTATGCCGTGCCCATCGTCATCCTTGTGCTGACCATCCTCGTGGGCCAGAGTGTGCTGGGCTCGATGGGATTTCTCCTGAGCGGTCAGACACTGCGCAACTCCATGCGCTGCGGCTTCTCTATGGCTCAGATAGGTGAGTTCGCGTTCATCATAGCATCATTGGGACTCTCGCTCCACGTCATCGGCAACTTCCTCTATCCTGTCGTGGTGGCGGTATCGGTCATCACCACCTTCCTTACACCTTATATGATCAAGGCTGCCGACCCCGCCTACCACCAGTTGGAGAAGCGGCTGCCCAAGCGGTGGCTGCGGCGGCTGGGCCATCTGGGTCTTGCCACCCACTCGAGTGCGGTGGAAAGCGGCAACTGGCGACTGCTGATGCGCAAGCTGCTCACCACGGCGCTCATCTACAGCATCCTCACCACCGCCACCATCACCCTCATGTTTACCTTCTTCCTGCCCTTCATCCGGCAGATACTGCCCCACTGGTGGGCCAATGGCGTGTGCGGCCTGGTCACAGTGGTACTCATCTCGCCCTTCCTGCGCGCCATCGTGATGAAGCACAACCACAGCGACGAGTTCAAGGCGCTGTGGACGGGCAACCGCATCAACCGTCTGCCGCTGCTCTTTACCATCGTGGCGCGTATCTTCATCGCCGCGGCGTTCCTCTTCTATATCTGCAACTATCTGGCACGCTTTGCCAATGCCATCGTAATCACTCTGGCGCTCATCGTGATAGCCATCTTTGTGATGTCGCGCAATCTGAAGCGTAGCAGCATACATCTGGAGCGACTCTTTGTGCAGAACCTACGTTCTCGCGACATCGAGGCGCAGGTGCGCGGGCGCAAGCGGCCGCTCTTTGAGGGTCATCTGCTTGACCGCGACCTACATATATCCGAGTTTGAGATTCCCCTCAATTCCGCCTTCGCCGGCAAGAGCCTCGCCCGTCTGCAGTGGGGGGCGCGCTTTGGCGTCCTCGTGAGCAGCATCCTGCGCGGTTACCGTCGCATCAACATCCCCGGTGGCTCCACCATCCTCTTCCCCAAAGACAAGATACAGGTCATCGGCAACGACGAGCAGCTGCATGCCTTCGGCATAGAACTCAGCAGCAATCTTGTGCCCGAAGACCCCAATATAGAGAAGCGGGAGATGGGGCTGCACAGTCTCGTCATCCACGCCGGTAGCGCCTTTGTCGGCAAGACGCTCAGCGAGAGCGGCATACGCGAGAACTATGACTGCATGGTCGTGGGAGTAGAAGAGGGGCAGCAGAACCTTACGATGATTAATCCCAAGCGTCCCTTCGAGCAGGGCGACGTCATCTGGGTGGTGGGCGAGCGAGACAGTATTGACCGTCTGCTCCAAGCCTGATGGCGTGGAGATGTGCGTTGCTGTAAAGGTAAAGGGTTGCGTTTAGCCTAAGGTGTTATTACTGGTTTGCCATTATAGCCTACACATTCATGCTCATTATCCTTGCTGCTTGTAACCGGCCGATACTCACATCCGTATCGGCTGAAACTCGCATCCGTGCCGTCCGATACGTATATCCGCATCGTCCGATACGCATCTGCAGAGATGGTCAGCAGAGTTGCCGAGGTACCCTCGGCTCGTGCGGAGGTCATGGCGACGGTGGCGTCTCTTACTATAAACAGAAACAGCAGGCTCTCCCTGATTGGGGGGTGAGCCTGCTGTTGTCTTATGTCTGTGCGAGGGCTGCTGTTGGTGCCCTCGAGTCTTGCCTATGGTCTGGCTGTATGTGGTCAGCGCACCACCACCTTGGCACCCTTGACGATGTAGATGCCCGCGGGCACGCTTACGCGCTTGGTGTCACCAGCCTCGGTACTTACGCGATGCACCAGACGGCCGTCGATACCGTAGATGGCCACGGTCTCGGCCTTGTCGGCACGGATGATAATCTCGCCTTCGCCGCCAGTGATTGCCTTGCCGCCGGTGGTCTCAACATGGTCGATGCCTACGGGCTTGCCTGCCACATAGACAATCTGGAGATTGGCTGGCAGTCTGTACCCCCGACTCTCGTCCTCTACAAGCACCAAATTATAGAAGTAGTTCTCCATGTTTACGTACATTAATGGGCTGAGGTTGTTGTCGATATATGACATCTCGATGCCGCCCATCATGAAGTTAAACCCTACCTCTGCTGGGCTCCATGTCTCTTCTACATAGAGTTCGCTACCATCGTTGGGCACATCAATTTGCTTGTAGCCACCTTTCCAATACTTTTTGCTGCCGTCGCTTGCATCCTCGCAATAGATGAAGTATTGCACCTTACCGGCACCACCTATATTTTTGAATTTATACCTGAATAGGGCGTAGTCATCATTTATCTTGGGGGCTTTGACCCTATTGCCGAAACGGAAAGCGTTCTCGGTCTCGTAGTCGCCCGGTGTGACGTTGGTCTCCACGTTCGTAAGTACCAGGACAGGCTTTGTGGTCATTTCGGCAGTGAATTTCTGGGGCACCGATATATCCTCGCCCGCATCGTCCTTGACCCTGAGGTAGAAGTCGCCTTCTGGTACTTCTACAAGTATAGTGATTTGGCGTGTAATCGTCGAGTGGGCAGGCACACTGATGTAGCAGTCGCCTCCGGGGGTGTTATTGTAATCCTGGTCGTTTCTGCCGGAATGTAGCGTTATAAGTCCGATGTAGTCTTCGTTGCCATTGTTGGTCACCTCCACGTTGAAGGTGGCCTTTTCCAGACCGACTATTTTACCTGCGGGTGTTATGGTGGCGCTGAGCAAGGAGTTGGCCTTGGCCAGCTTATCGGTTGTAGCAATTAGGGTAATGGGCTTCATGCCGTTGATATATAAACACTTGTGCCATGTGGTCTCGCCCTTTTTGCAATAGACGCCGTAGATGGTGTAGGTGCCGTTCTTGGGAGCGAAGTTGAAGTTGGTCTCAACAAATTCACCGCTTAAATTGCTCAGGTTCCTGGGATTGCTGATCAGGGTATATCCGCCCTTGCCATCGCTGATGGCGTAGGCAAACTTGCCGTTAAATGGATTTGCACTGGTGGGGAACAGAGCGTCGCCGAAAGACAGGCTGAATGCCTCTGACTCATTGGCACGGGTGTCCTTGGTGATGTTGAAGTACGTGTTTAGATCATCGCTTGTATATTTGTATACCTCCAACGCGGGTGTAAATACCAATGGCTCGTCTACAATGCCATTGTCGGGCTGGATGCCGATAATCATATCGCAGTTGCGGTTGTATCCATCGGGGGCATTGCCCGAGCCGGCGCCGCCCTTTTTGGGATTGAGGATGGTAATGTCGAAGTATCCGTTCTGATATCCGCCCCAGCCCCAGTTGATGTGGTAAAGTCCAGAACCGTTGCTTCCGTCGCATACAAACTGATGGCCGCTGGTGGAAGAGAAACCTCCATAGAGTATAGGACGTCCGGCGCTGAGCTCGCGGTCTATGAGGTCGGCCCATTCGGCTATGCTGTAGTTGGAACGGAAAACATCGGCAAGCAGGTCGGCGTCGTAACCGAAGTATTTGGAC
Source organism: Prevotella sp. P4-67 (assembly GCF_002251325.1). NCBI lineage: Bacteria > Pseudomonadati > Bacteroidota > Bacteroidia > Bacteroidales > Prevotellaceae > Prevotella > Prevotella sp. P4-67. The sequence continues at coordinate 155,188 of NZ_NPJL01000014.1, read as the reverse complement.
AAATGGTAGTAGTTCACTACGGCTCCCGACGTGCTGCCGTAGTCCATCTCTACCGCTGCGCCGCAATGCAGCATCAGCTTGGCTACTGCCTCTGCTTGTTCAATCTTATAGTTGCCTTCTACATATCGTGGCAACATGTTGTCCCAGTCATAAGTCGCGCCTTGGGAGATACCTGGCATGTTGATTTTGTTGGTTCTGGTGGTGTAGGCGGGAATGTCGGCCATGAGTTTCTTGGGATATTTCCAGAACGCCATAATCTGCGCCATGGCAGTGGCTACACATCCTGTCACCGAACGGTCGTTGCCGTTGTATTTGGGACACATCATGTTGTATGGATAGCCCTGGTTCCACTGTATCTGGCCCAACAGAGGTGCTACCTTTGCTGACGCGCGCTTGGGCGAGGCGGTCATGGCGCGGTGCTCGTTGAGCAAACTCAGTGCGGCGGGGGCTCCAGCCTTGACGGCTTCGGCCATAGCTTTGTAACTATCGAGAAACATGGCCATACCCTCGGTCATCTGGTTTTCGTCGTAGGTTCCGCTGTCGGCATAGCCCAAGATTTCGGGCATACGGTCATCGCCCGACACGATGGTGAAACCCTTGTCGGCGCCGTTGGGAAATACGTAGTAGTCGACTACCTGCTTGAGGTGGCTGTCAACGCCATTGATGGCTCTGGCCTTGGCTCGTGCCTTGCTGTCTATCACTATGCCGAGTCGGGAAGCCTGGTTCTCGGCAATCTTTTGCGCCTGTACGAATGAGCGTGGACCGGCTATAGCCGCCAGCTTCACAAAGAGCACAAGCATCAGAATGAGTAAAGATTTCTTTTGCATAATGAGTTAGTTTGGTTATAGTCAACTGCAAATATACGATTATTTATATACTTTCTATACCAAATCAGTAAAAAATTTTGAATAATAGCTGCTTTTTTGTATTTGATGATATTTATAATGCCTGTTCCGAAGAAAAAACGCGTGGATAATGTCCTTTCTTCTGAACAGGCATTGTGTATGCTTATGGGGTGTCAATGTGACATCAATACCACTGCACGGCGTTGGAATAACCACTGCGCTTGTCGTATTTGAGCGCGTCGGTAAGCGTGGCGGCATTGCAACGGAACGAGAAGTTATAGCTGGTGTATGGCGCGAGCACCACCTGACAGCTCATGTTGAAGCAGTGCAAATCGCGCTGCAACGAGGCGGTGGTCATGCTTATCTTGTGGTTCTCAAAGTCGTAACCCGACGAGAAGCTGATATTCCACCCGTCGCTGATGCGAAGGTTGCCGCTCATGTTGACGGTCTGCGTGAACTTGTAGGGATAGCGCATCTTGTTGTAGTTGAACTTCTTGATGTCGCGGTTCTCGCTCATGGTGACACCATAGCCCACGGTGAGCGACCAGGGCATGGAGAAGAGCATGTAGCCATCGTCGTCGGTGGCAGTCTTTCCGGTGTCCTTGCGCTTCTTGGCTCCGCGCTGTCCTTCTATCATGTCGTCGTCGACATTGCTTTCGATGCCGGTGTCGATGCCTTCCTTCTCTTCTTTGCTGTCTTCTTCGTCGTCACCGCCGTTGAAGAGTTTGCGCAGTTTCTCTGGTGTGAGCGTGAATGAGAAGTTCTGCGACATACCCTGGAAGCGTCCGAAGCGTCCGTAGCCCCACTCTGTGTGGTTGCCCACGTAAGGCCGGCCGTTCTTGTCGAGCTCGTAGGCGTAGGTGGCGAAGACTGCGTGCATGTTGAAGGTATAGTTCTTCCACCATTTCAGACGGATATCCATGCCCAGGTCACTCCAGGGTTTCTCCTTGGCTGCCATGTTGTAAGACATCTGCAGGGCAAAGTTGTCGATGATACTCACCTTCTTGAAGCCGGTACTGTCCTTGTCGCTCTTCATCTTCATCTCGACGTTGTTGGCAAGGCTGAACGACAGGTTGCCGGTCTTTCCGCGTGTGGGGTATCCGAAGGCCGAGCCCTCGTAAGGAGAATACTCGACAAGGTCTACGCTACCGTCGGCATTGGTGCGCTGGTAGGTCTGGTAATAGCCGTAGCGCGCCGCACCGAAGTCTGGGGCGTAGCTGAAGCTGACCTGTGGGGTGAGGACGTGGCGGATGGCCTGTACCTTGTCACCGAAAATCTTGCGGCTGGGCACATAGAAACCATACAACTTGGTGCTGGCGCTCATGGCGAAGTTCCAGTTGTAGACGTTGTGCAGTCCGTTGATGGTATCGTTGACCACGGTGCCGGTGGCCTTGTCCCACGACTTGTTGACCTTACGCAGGTAGGTGCGGTCGGTGAAGTTGAACGCCGGGGTGACGTTTATATAATTAAATAAGGTGAAGGTACCCTGGATAGGGATATTGTGCTGCATACCGTTGCGCCAGTCCTTGGCCAGATTGGACGACATGAGTTTGTCTTCCTTGGTGTCGATGGAGTTGGTGATATGTCCGGTATAGCTCATCGAAATCTTCTCGTACCAGCGCTGCTTTCCGGCTGCGTTCTTGCGACGGAAGGGATAGAAGCGGCTGATGGAGATGTTCATGTCGGGCAGCGTCAGTGCGATGGTGGTATCGCGCATGTTCTGGTTGAGGTTCACTGTCGAGCTCAGCGTCATGCCTATGCTCGAGAAAGTGGTGCTCCAGTTGACCGAAGATGTACGCGTGCTCTGCGTCATGGTCTGCGGATTGTACATACTGTACAGGTTGTTGCGCTCATAGCTGCTTGTGGCGAAGTTGACGCTTGCCGACAGCGTGTTGAACGGATTGGCCTTGGCATCCTGACGGTGACTCCACTGTATCTTGAAGCTGGTCTGTCGGGAGTAGTCGGGCATTCCCTTGTCGCCGGTACGTGTGTCCTGGAAGCTACCTAAGAAACTACCGTTGTATTTGTAACGCTTGCGGTAGTTGGAGGCTGCGCTGAGTCCCCATGAGCCCTTGGTATAAATCTCACCCAAGAGTTTGAGGTCCCACTTGTCGCTCATGGCGAAGTAGTAACCGGCATCGCGCAGATAGAAACCACGGTCTTGCTCGTCGCCATAGCTCGGCATGATGAAACCTGAAGAATAGCTCTTGCTGAAGGGGAAGAAACCATAGGGGATGGCCAGCGGCAGAGGCACATCGGCCACCACGAGATAGGCGGGACCGAACACCACATCCTTGCCGGGGCGCACCTTGGCTCGCGACAGCGCGATGTAGAAGTCGGGGTGCTCGGCGTCGCAGGTGGTGTAACGTCCATGCTTGAGGAAGATTTCTCCCTTGTCGTTGCGCTTGGACAACTGGCTGCTGAGATAGCCTTCCTCCTGGTGGGTGGTCACATTATTGATAAAGCCCTTCTTGGTCTTGAAGTTGAAGGCCATGGTATCGCTCTGGTATTCGGTGTCGCCCATCTTGAATACCGGCTTGTTGCGTATGCCGCCCTTCTCGAGCGAATCGGGGGTACCCACGGCGTGTACCAGACTGCTGTCCATGCTCAAGGCGATGCGGTCGCTGGTCAGGTCCATGTTCTCGTACTTCACATTGGCCTCGCCGTAGATATAGGCACGCTTGGCTTTGGCGTCGTAGACCAGCGAGTCGTTGCCCTTGTAGCTTACCGGTGCGTCGATACCGTTCTTCTTGGCTCGGTTGATAGAGTCGAGGCGTATCGAGTCGTCGATGGCTTTGTTGTGGTGATATATGGCCAGTTGGAGCGAGTCCATCTTGGTGGTATCAATGGCGGGAAGGGTGGGGGTGATGTCTTTCTTAATGGAGTCTTTCAGGGCGATGGTGTCGTTTTTCACCTTCCTGTTTCGCTTCTGACCCGAGGGTGTGGTGGTCTTGGCCATCACAAAGATGATGGCAAACAGGAAGATTACTATAAGCGTTTTAGTCTTCATTAAGACTGCAAAGTTAAAGAATTAATGACTAATTACTATCTGTTTTCTCAATTTTAACGCTATTCGAAGAGATTTTTCCATTCGCGGAAGCGCAAAACGCCCTCTTCTCCGAACTTCTGGAGACTGCGAAGGGCCTCTTCGAAACTCTTTTCGTGGTTGAGCCGGGTCTTGGAGTAGAACTTGTCGGCATAGCAGATGACCTTCTCCTCGATGGTTTCGGGCAGAAAGTCCTCTTCGGGCAACGGCAGCTTCTGGCTGATGATGTCGTGCTTGGTAAGTCCGGCTCCGGTGTGGCGCTCGCATACCCGGGCGTGTCGCGGATAACCTTCGGCGCGCATGAGTTCGGCTCCTATCCGTCCATGACAGATGTAGGGCTCGTCGCCCATGCAGTGTATCGACGGCGCATGGCAGCGGAAGATGCCGATGTCGTGGAGCATGGCAGCCTCGATGACAAACTGGCGGTCGATGTGCAGCTCGGGATGGGCATCACAAATGCGCACAGCACGCTGCATAACGAGCGTGCTGTGCGTAATGAGTATATTCCGGAGGTCGTTGTCCTCCGGATAGTATTTGTCTATTATCTGATTATGCATCTGCCTCGGGGCGCTGAATATAAGCTATCACGTCGCCCTTGCGAACCTTGGCGCCCTGCTTGGCGTTAATCTCTACGAGTTTGCCGCCAAGGTCTGCCTTGACCTCAACAAACTCGCCCCAAGGAGCCTGTATGTAGCAGAATGCGTCGCCTTCCTTGTATTCTTTGCCGATGAATGGCTCAACAGCAGGAGCAGCCTCGCCGTCGCCCTGGAATTCCCAGAACAGCTGTCCCTTGACCGGACATACGATAGCATCGGCCTTTGCGTGCTTGAAAGCAGCCAACTGCTCGGCGCTCAACTGGCTTCCCATCTTTGCATCTTTGGCTTTCTGCAGGTCGGCGAGGAAGTTCTTCTTAGCCTGGCCGCTCTTGAAGTTGCGATACTGCTCGGGGTGCATAGCCAGCTCGAACAGCTCCTCATCGTCCTGACCATACTCCCAACCGTTCTCGTCCATCTCCTTGCGGAAGTCATCGAGGGCGTCGGTGAGCAGTGTGTGGGCGTCGACATCGGTAAACTCGCGGCCCTGCTTCTGAGCCAACTCTACCAGCTCGGGAGCGATGGTGCCAGGAATCTTGCCACTCTTGCCGAGAATCATACCCCACATAGCCTCGTCCATCATCACAAAGCGGCCCTTGCCCTGCTCGATAGTCAGCAGGTTCATCAGCGCGATGTTCTTGACATACTGGCTGAAAGGAGTAACCAGTGGAGGATAGCCCACGCGAGGCCATACATACTCAACCTCATCGAAGAGCTTGATGAGCAGATCGTCCATAGACAGCTCGTCCTCACCCTTCTTCTTGCGTACGTTGTTGATAGTAGTGCGCATACCGCCAAGGTCGGCCATCATAGAACCCATCATACCGCCGGGCAGACCGCAGCCGAGCAGGAGCGAAGACATAATCTTGTTACCGGGGTTGATGAAGTAGCCGAGCCACTCGTCGATAAACTCCTGGGTAAGAGCGCGAGCCTTCATGTAGGCACTCATGTTGATTTCGGGTACCTCGAAGCCCTCGTTCTTGAGCATGCTGATGACAGAGATTACGTCTGGATGCACCTTACCCCATGACAGCGGCTCGATGGCTACGTCGATGATGTCGGCACCGTTGTTGCAGACCTCAAGGATGCTGGCCATAGACAGGCCAGGACCAGAGTGGCCGTGATACTGGATGATGATTTCGGGATGCTTGTCCTTAATCATCTTGGTGAGCTTGCCCAGGAATGCGGGCTGACCGATACCGGCCATGTCCTTCAAACAGATTTCCTCGGCGCCAGCCTCTATCAGCTCGTCGGCGATATTGTTGTAATATTCAAGAGTATGTACGGGAGATGTAGTTATACACAGAGCGCACTGGGGAATCATGCCGCCCTCCTTGGCCCACTTGATAGAGGGCTTGATATTGCGAACATCGTTCAGACCGTCAAAGATACGGGTGATGTTGGTACCCTGCTTGGCCTTAACCTTGTACATCAGAGCTCGTACATCGTCGGGCACGGGATACATGCGCAGCGCGTTGAGACCGCGGTCAAGCATGTGGGTCTGGATGCCCACCTCATTGAAAGGTTTGCAGAATGCGCGCACGGCGTCGTTAGGATTCTCACCGGCCAGAAGGTTCACCTGCTCAAAGGCACCACCGTTGGTCTCCACGCGACTGAAGCAACCCATCTCAATGATTACCGGAGCGATGCGCTCCAACTGGTCCTTGCGTGGCTGGAACTTACCAGAGCTCTGCCACATATCTCTATACACGAGACTGAACTGAATTTTCTTCTTCATATTATCGATAATATTTTTAATATCACTATATTTCAAGGTGCAAAATTATACAAAAAAAACCAATTAGCTCATGATTGCTGCTTTTTTTTGTTCTTTGGTGGAATTTAATTGTCCCATTTCGCTTCCATTGTTGACTTCCGGCCCACTCATTTGGCTTTCCTTTCCCCTTGTTTTCCTCTTCGTCAGCGCCCCCATTGTGCCGCGTTGCAGGCGGGTTATCCCCCTTCTTGCCCTCGCTGTCGCCCTCGGCCGTGGCTTTATTTATAAAAAAATAGTCGCTTCCTCCCTGTTTCTCATAATTTATGAGTAACTTTGCGGCGACTTTTGCCGTGGGCATCCCTTTATCCATGAGAGTGCCGCAGATGAGGAACGCCTTGTCTTCCCTTGTCAGGGTGGCGGCAGAGTCTTACATAACTGACAGACAAACCAAGAATGAAGAAAACAATTTATACCAAGTTTGACAAAACTCTGATTACGGCTCTTCCCGTGGTCGAGTTTCCAGGGCGCATTATCACCATCCTCACAGCGGGTGAGGCCGAGCGCGCCGTCGATTATCTGTTGACGCAGCCCATATTGGGCATTGACACCGAGACACGCCCCGCCTTCCGCAAGGGAAAGACCTACAAGGTGGCGCTGCTTCAGGTTTCGACCCACGACACCTGTTTCCTGTTTCGTCTCAACCGCATCGGCGTGACGCCAGCTATCATTCGTCTGTTGGAGAATACCACGGTGCCCATGGTGGGACTGTCGCTGAGCAACGACTTGCTGTCTCTGCACCACCGCGCCGACTTCAAGCCAGGTATGTTTGTCGATTTGCAGAACGAGGTAGGCCGCCTGGGCATCCAGGACCAGTCGCTGCAGAAGCTCTATGCCAACCTCTTCCACGAGAAGATTAGCAAGCGCCAGCGGCTCACCAACTGGGAGGCCGACGCGCTTACCAACCGCCAGTGTCTCTATGCCGCCACCGACGCTTGGACCTGCATCCGCCTCTACGAGGAAATCTGCCGTCTCGCCGAGACCGGCGACTATGAGCTGGTGACCGTCGAAGATCCCGCTCCGAAACAAGAACGCAAACCCATAAATACAGAAGCATAATGCCACAATACCCATCTGTCATACTCAAGCGAGGCAAGGAAGAAAGCCTGCGCCGTTTCCATCCCTGGATATTCTCGGGCGCTATCATGCGCATGGACGAGGGGATAGGCGAGGGCGACATCGTCAACGTCTTTTCTTCATCGGGCGATTTCCTCGCCTGTGGCCACTATCAGATAGGTTCCATCGCCGTCAGAGTGCTGTCCTTCCGTCAGGTCGAGATTGACGCCGAGTTCTGGGAGAGCCGCTTGGCTTCGGCGCTGCAGATGCGTATAGCCATAGGCATAGCCGACAACGAGCGCAACAATACCTACCGACTCGTACACGGTGAGGGCGACAATCTGCCTGGTCTCGTCATCGACTGTTATGGTGCCACCGCCGTGATGCAGGCCCACAGTGTGGGTATGCACGTGAGCCGCCTGGCTGTGTGCGACGCCTTGGTCCGTGTGATGGGCCACCGCATCGAGAATGTCTATTACAAGAGCGAGACCACGCTGCCCTTCAAGGCCGACCTGCGTCAGGAGAACGGATTTATGTATGGTGGCAGCGACGACAATACCGCTGTCGAGAACGGCCTTCGCTTCCATGTCGATTGGCTCAAGGGCCAGAAGACCGGTTTCTTTGTCGACCAGCGCGAAAACCGTTCTCTTCTCGAGCAGTATGCCCGTGGCCGCACGGTTCTCAATATGTTCTGCTACACTGGAGGCTTCTCTGTCTATGCCATGCGAGGCGGTGCGCAAGCCGTCCACTCGGTCGACAGCAGCGCCAAGGCCATCGAGCTTACCAACCGCAATGTCGCCCTCAACTTCCCTGGTGACGCCCGTCACGAGGCATTCTGCGATGACGCCTTCAAGTATCTCGATGCCAACGACAAGAAGTACGACCTCATCATTCTTGACCCTCCTGCCTTTGCCAAACATCGTGCTGCGCTCCATAATGCATTGAAAGGCTACACCCGACTTAACGTTAAGGGCTTCGAACGCATCAAGCCAGGTGGCATCCTGTTCACCTTCAGCTGTTCGCAGGTCGTTACCAAAGATAATTTCCGCAACGCTGTCTTCACGGCAGCCGCCCAAGCCGGCCGCAAGGTGCGCATCCTGCATCAGTTGCACCAGCCTGCCGACCATCCCATCAATATCTATCACCCCGAGGGTGAATACCTGAAGGGACTGGTACTCTATGTTGAATAAAGAAGTAAGCCAATTCATCGCCGCCCATGACCTCCTGTCTCCGGGCGACACACATCTGATAGCCCTCTCGGGTGGCGCCGACAGCGTTTGTCTGCTGCTGGTGCTCCGACGGCTGGGTTATCAGGTTGAGGCGGCTCACTGCAACTTCCACCTCCGTGGCGACGAGTCCAATCGCGATGAGCAGTTCTGCATCGACCTCTGTCGCCGTCACGCCATCCCTCTTCATCTTGCCCACTTTGACACCCGTGCCTATGCCGACCTCCATAAGGTGAGCATAGAGATGGCTGCACGCGATTTGCGTTATGGCTATTTCGAGCAGTTGCGCCTTTCCATCGGTGCCGCCACCGTGTGTGTGGCCCACCATCGCGAAGACAGCGTCGAGACCGTGCTCCTCAATCTCATCCGGGGTACCGGCATCGACGGACTCACCGGCATCGCTCCCCGCAATGGTCATGTGGTGCGTCCGCTGCTTTCCGTGAGCCGCCGCGACATCGAAGAGTGGCTCAGCGAGCAGGGTGAGGGATATGTCACCGACAGCACCAATCTCGTCAACGACGTCAAGCGCAACAAGGTGAGACTCGATGTCATCCCCCTGTTGCAGACCATCAACCCCTCGGTTGTCGACAGCATCTACCAGACCTCGCTCCGCCTCACCGAGGCTGTCCGCATGGCCAATTCCCCTGTCATCCACGACCGTTATCAGGGCGACACTCTGTCCTTTGCCATGTTGCGCAGCGAGGCGTCTGCCGAGTATGTGCTCTGGCATCGCCTGGCACCGCTCGGCTTTACCCCCGCGCAGGTCGAGGATATGGCGGCAGCCATCGACGGTCGTCCTGGCATGGAGTGGCAGTCGTCTACACACATCGTGGTGACCTCTCGCGACGCCCTGGTCATCGCCCCGCTCGAATCCCAGGCTCCCCAGCCCGTGGTAATGCCCGAGGCAGGTACATACCTCATCTCTTCGGGCGAGCGGTTGAGGCTGGAGCTGGCGCCTTACACCCCCGATATGCCCATTTCCCGTGACCCGCTGAGCGTGATGCTCGACGCCACAGCCGTCGAACTGCCCCTCACCCTGCGCCGAGTGCGCCAGGGCGACCGCTTCACGCCCCTTGGCATGCGCGGCAGCAAGCTCGTAAGCGACTACCTCACCGACCGCAAGCGCAATCTCATCGAGAAGCGGCACCAGCTGGTCGTTACTGATGCCCGTGACCGTGTAGTGTGGCTTGTGGGCGAACGCCCCGACCACCGTAGCCGCATCACCGCCGACACACGACGATATATACAGCTCACATACATACGCCCATGACACCCCTTGTCCTCACAGTCATCATCCCCGTCTACAAGACCGCTGCCACCCTTGACCGCTGTGTCGAGAGCGTGCTCAGCCAGGCTGACGGTTGTGAACTCATCCTCGTCGATGATGGTTCGCCCGACTCCTGTGGTGACCTTTGCGACCGGTGGGCAGAGCGTAGCGACCGCATCAGCGTCGTCCACCAACCCAATCGCGGTCTCAGTGCCGCCCGCAACTCCGGCATCGCCCGCAGCCATGCGCCCTACGTCACCTTTGTCGACAGCGACGATGTGCTCCAGCCCCATACGCTGCCCCCGCTGCTTGCCCTGCTCGCCGCCCATCCCGACTACGACCTCGTCGAATATCCCGTAGAGATACACTATGGCTCGCCGCGCTGCCACCAGCTTGCGTTGGCCGATGCCGTCTATACCGACTGGCGCCGTTACTGGCTTGACGCCCGCGCCTACACCCATACCTACGCCTGGAACAAGGTGTTCCGCCGCAGCCTCTTCGACCATTGCCTCTTCCCCGAAGGACTTACGTTTGAAGACGCCTGGCTTCTGCCGCGCCTGCTGCTCCATTGCCGCGCGATAGCCACCGTCACCACGGGCCTCTATCGTTACTACGACAATCCGCAGGGCATCACCCGCACCGCCACCGGTGCCGACCTCTCCCTGCTGCTTGCTGCCCATTGCTATGTGCTGCCCCTGGTGAGCAACGCCGACTATTATGCCCATGTGGTCAATGTCGCCCTCGATGTTTACCACGCCACCGGCCGTGTGCCTTCGCTGCCCCGGCTGCCTTACTGGCATACTCCCAAGTTATTGATTAACCGATTATTAGGATTCAGATTCTTATGCCGACTACACCAACTGCTCCGGCCACGCCACTGATGACCTTTGTCATCACCTGCTACGACCTGCCCGCCGATATGTTGCGCGAGTGCGTCACCGCCATCTTCTCCTTGGCTTTCCAGCCTGGCGAGCGCGAAGTCATCGTCATCGACGACGGCTCCAAGCTGCCCGCCATCACCGATATCGATGACGTAAAAGACCAGATTATCTATCTGCGCCAGCCCAACAGCGGCCTTGCCTGCGCCCGCAATATGGGTATCAGAGTGGCTACCGGCCGCTACATCCAGTTTGTCGATGGCGACGACTATCTTCTGCGTATTCCCTACGAGCATTGCCTCGACCTCGTGCGTTATCATAACCCCGACATGGTCTTGTTCGACTTCTCCACCCGCTCCTCGGTAGCTACACCTTATTCTTATGAAGGTCCCATGTCGGGCAGCGAGTATATGCAGGGTCACAACCTCCACGGCACAGCCTGTGGCTATATCTTCAGCCGCGAGCTGTTGGGCTCTCTGCGCTTCACAGCCGGCATCCTGCACGAAGACGAGGAATTTACGCCCCAGCTCATCCTCCGTGCCGAGCGCCTGTTTTATACCGACGCCAAGGCATACTACTACCGTCAGCGCCGAGGTTCCATCATGCACGCCGATGCCGCCAACCACATCGACAAGCGGCTCTCCGACTCGCTGGCTGTCATCCTGCGCCTGCAGCAGATGGCTGCCACCATGCCCGAGACCGACCGCCAGGCTCTCGCCCGTCGCGTCGCCCAGCTCACGATGGACTACCTCTACAATACCATCCAGCTTACCCACAGCCGCCAGCGCCTCGACGACGCCATTGCCACGCTCGAGCAGCAGGGACTCTATCCGCTGCCCGACAAGCGTTACACCCGCAAGTATTGGATGTTCCGCCGGCTCGTCCAGTCCAAGATGGGACGCAGCCTGCTGTTACATATAGTAAGATAACGATTATGCGCATACTCCTCATCGGCGAATACAGCAATGTACACTGGACCCTGGCTTGCGGCCTGCGCCAGTTGGGCCATCAGGTCACCGTCTTGTCCAACGGCGACTTCTGGAAAGACTATCCCCGCGACCTCTCCCTCGTGCGTCGTCCGGGCTGGTGTGGAGGCCTCTGTTACCTTATGCGACTCTGCACCTTGTTGCCACGGCTGCGGGGCTATGATGTGGTGCAGCTTATCAACCCCATGTTCCTTGAGCTCAAGGCCGAGCGCATCCAGCCCGTCTATCGCTATCTGCGCCGCCATAACCGTAGGGTGGTCCTTGGTGCCTTTGGCATGGATTACTATTGGGTCCACGAGTGTATTACCCGCAAGCCGCTGCGTTATAGTGACTTCAACTTCGGCGACCAGGTGCGTACAGACCCTGAGGCACAGGTGCATATCGACGACTGGATAGACACCGCCAAGGGGCGGCTCAACCAGATGATAGCCGCAGACTGCGACGGCATCGTCGCCGGTCTCTACGAAGACTGGGTATGCTATCATCCCCACTTCCCCCATAAACTCTCCTTCATCCCTTACCCCATACGCTGCGACGCTCAGCCCGCTCTGCAACCCCACGACAGGCTCAGGGTCTTTATCGGCATCAACCGCAGCCGCTCGATCTATAAAGGCACCGACATCATGCTGCGTGCTGCGCAGGACGTGGCTGCCCGTCACCCCGAGGAGATGACGCTGACTGTGGCCGAGAGCCTGCCTTTCGATGAGTATGTGCGCCTTCTGCACGACCAGGATGTGCTGCTCGACCAGCTCTACAGCTACACGCCGTCGATGAATCCCCTTGAGGCGATGGCCCACGGCGTGGTGTGCGTGGGCGGAGGCGAGCCCGAACACTACGAGATACTGGGCGAGACCCAGCTGCGACCCATCGTCAATGTCCAACCCACCTACGAGAGTGTGGTCGAACAGCTCGAATATCTCGTCACCCATCCCCACGAGGTTGTCCGACTCAGAGAGCAGAGCGTAGAGTATATCCATCGCCACCATGATTATATTAAGGTGGCGCGTCAGTACGAAGACTTTTATCAGAGTTTGCTATAGCGAATGAAAAAAGTAGGCCGAAATCTTGACAGTCCAATCTTTTATTCGTAACTTTGCACTCTGTAACAGACAGGGGTACTTGCTCAACCCCCTTTATCAAAACAAGAATATGAATAATAAAAGACAGAGTGTGAGTATGCTCTTTATGCTTTTCGGCATACTCTTCTGCGTTTGCCTGATTGCGTCAAACGTGTTTGCGACAAAGCAGATAGCGATGGGAAAGTTCAGCGTTACCGGTGGACTGCTTGTGTTCCCAATCAGTTATATCATCAACGACTGCGTATGCGAGGTGTGGGGCTACCGCAAGGTTCGCCTCCTCATCTGGATAGGCTTCGCCATGAACTTCTTCTTCACCCTGGTGGGTGCCCTGTGCGACTGGATACCCGGCGCACCCTATTGGACCAATGACCAGGGCTTCCATGCCATCTTCGGCTTGGCTCCGCGCGTGGCAGCGGCCTCGTTTGCCGCCTTCATCGTGGGCTCTTTTGCCAACGCCTATGTGATGAGCCGCATGAAGATTAGTTCCAACGGCCATCGGTTCTCGCTGCGCGCCATCCTGAGCACGGTGGCTGGCGAGAGTGCCGACTCCCTCATCTTTTTCCCGCTGGCGTTCTGGGGCGTGATACCCTTGAGCGAGATACCCGTGCTGATGCTTATGCAGGTGGTGCTCAAGACCGCCTACGAGATTGTGGTGCTGCCTCTTACCATCCGTGTAGTGCGCTGGGTCAAGGCCTATGAGGGCGAGGATGTCTATGACGAGGGTGTAGACTATAACGTATTAAAAATTTTCAATTTCTAATGGACAGAACTAAAGACGGACTGAAACAGCTGGGATCGGCTACCAAGTATGCCGACGACTATGCCCCAGAGGTGTTGGAGACCTTTGTCAACAAGCATCCGGGCAATGATTATTGGGTAAGGTTCAACTGCCCCGAGTTCACATCACTCTGCCCCATTACAGGGCAGCCCGACTTTGCAGAGATACGCATTTCGTATATCCCGGATATCAAGATGGTAGAGAGCAAGAGCCTTAAGCTCTATCTCTTCAGCTTCCGCAATCACGGCGACTTCCATGAGGACTGTGTCAATGTCATCATGAAAGACCTCATCCGCCTGATGGAGCCCAAGTATATCGAGGTGACAGGTCTCTTCACTCCCCGTGGCGGCATAAGCATCTATCCCTATGCCAACTATGGCAAGCCCGGCACCAAGTATGAGCAGCTGGCCGAGCAGCGCTTCATCCATCACGACATGGGTGACAAGTAACAGCGCGCCAACCACACTATCCCAATCGCCGCAAGCATTCTTCATATTGCTTGCGGCGATTGTCATTTGTGGCTGGAGCGTCTCTGCCTCTTCTCGCTACCCGCGCTGGCGGCGTGGCTGTGGCATCGGCTGGCTCGTATCTTATGTTACGTGGGCTCGTGATTTACGGCACGTGCTTACGTATCGTAAGTCACGAGCCCACGTACCTTCCGTTACGAGCCGGCAACCGCGCCCTCTACGCCGCAGTCTGCGTGCTCCTTATGCGTCGTGACGGTCTCTGCCGCGCCATAAACAATCAGAGCACCACCCGGTGGGTAGTGCTCTGATTGCGATGAGGCTGCGGGGGTAGGGGAGATGGCCTCCCTGTGCCCAGTCTATTGTGCTGTGGTCGCCTCCTTCAGCGCCTTCTTGGCCTGCATGCTGGCTATCGCCTTGGCCTTCTTGTTGATGTCCTCAATGTTGTTCTTGCGATAGTAGCTGCGTGTCACGCCATTGCTGGTCAGCACCAGCGAGTCGCCCTTGAAGTAGTCTATGGTGCAGGTGTCATTGACCAGGTCTGTCACCTCCAGCTTGTTGTCCTTGCCCATCTTCGGCGTGCCGGCGGTGATGACCAGATAGCCGTTCCAGATGTGCCATGCGGTGAAGTAACCCAATGGCGGATAGACCACGGGGCTCTCCTCTTCGAGCGAAGTCTGTTCGCGCACATATCCCACGCTCATGCACGACCACTGGCGCTTCATCCAGAACCCGTATTCACGTGGTATAAGGTAAGTCTTCTTGATGGAATCTGGCATATCTCTCATGATACGCTTCTGCAGGCGAGGGCTCATCTGCTCATAGTCCTTCAGCTTGGGCATGACGATATAGCACCATATTCCCTTGAGCTGGTCCAGGTCTATCACCATGTCTGCCACGGTAGAGTCTTCCTTGTTGGTCACCACGCCTATCCAGTCGCCCACCTTGAGCTGGCCCATAATCTTGCCGCGGCGTGTGGCCTCGATTACGTTGAAACGTATGGGGTCGCTGCCGTCGTTGGGCAGAAGCAGCACCACCGAGTCGGTGCATCCGTCGCACGCCAGACCATATACAGTCTTGTCGCCGCTGAGCTTGAGCTCGTCGGTAGAGGCGCCCAACTTGGCTCCCTTGGTGCCGTTGTCACTGTTGCCCGAGCAGGCCATGATAGCCATCGTTGCCAGGGCTATGCCGATTATCGCAATTCTACTTTTCATCATTCTTGCCGTTGTCTATTGTCTATGCAAAGGTAGTGATTATGCGCGTATGCACCAAGTGATTTGCTGAAAAAAAGACTGGCAGCCACCGTCATTGCCACCCCTCTTGCTGTGACAGCGGTTGCCGTCATTCCAATTATTTTCACCCGCGTTGTAATATTTCTCTCCGTTTAAGCCTGTTTCTACTGAAAAAATTTTACTTTTGTAGAACCATAACTATCAACCACAATTTTTGCCGCTATGACCCACGATATATTCATCAGCTATTCGTCGGCTCAGTCTGACGCCGCTCAAGCCGTCTGCCATCTGCTCGAACAACATGACATCAAGTGCTGGATGGCGCCCCGCAATCTCACCGGTGGCGCGAGCAGGATCAACGGCAGTTTGATGACATCAAGGACAGACTCTCCTTTGCCCATCTGCCCAGCATAGATAAAGTCTGCCGGAGCCTGGCCTCCCGATGAGGTGAGAGAGGTCGAAGGAGTCGAGTATTCGTGGAGGCAGCCGTCGGCTGTCCAGCGTTATCTCCAGTATTACTGCCCGCTGGTGTGGGTGGATGTGTTCCCTGGGGCCACCCCGGCATTTGGGCGCCTCTACAGTCTGGCCCGCCAGCACCAGCAAGAGGCCCTTGCGTCGGGCCAAGTTGATGAGGACGAAGTGGAAAACCTCGTCAATGCCTATGCCAATCTGTGTATGTCGTACAACAAGTATGTGGCAAGTCTTGCAGATAGCGAGCTTAGTCCTATGGATGCCAGCAAAGCAATGCAGGCGCTGTGTCCTGGCAGCCCGTTGGCTGGCGCTGTTGGTGAGGCCACGAGTGCCATGAGTCCGCTTGGTGCCATTGCCACCATACGCCGCGAGACCTGCAAGGCAATGCTCACCCTGCTGCCCTATACAGACCAAGGCTTTAGCCTAACCCTATCGGACGAAGACTTCCTGACATGCTGCGAGTCGCAGACCGACGATGCTTACCTGCAGCTGTTCTTCATCAGCGTTGTGGAAATCCATATAGAGCTCGAGGCGATAATGATAGACATCCATAAAGCCGTTTCCTATGTGGAGAATATGGCCAATATGCGTCTCTGCGACTGTGACCATGCGGGCGGTGACGGCAATTGACGCACTGGCGGCGTATGCCGTGAAAGGCTGGACAACAATGGCTTGGGCAGAGGGTGTCGGGGCGGGGACAATGGAAAATGAAAAAAAACTACGGTTTTCCTTTGTATTGTCTATGACTTGCAGTAACTTTGCACAAGCAATTGGTTCATAGATTGATTAAAAAGGGAATCGGGTGCAACTCCCGAACAGTCCCGCTGCTGTGAACACCTGCGGCCTCGACAGGCGAGGCGGGCAAACCATCACGTCACTGACATTTTTTCGGGAAGACGGTTTGCCAGTGGTCATCACTGCGATGACAGAGGTGTGAGTCAGAATACCTGCCGTTGCTATATATATAATAAGGTGTATGGTCTGCGAGGACAGGCGACATGCCGACAGTAATGACAATGACAGTGAAACGCAACTTGGCTTTAATCCTGACGGTGCTTCTGATGACAGGAGCCACCTCGGTGTATGCCCAGCCGAAGGATACGGCGCGTGTGCATCGGCTTCCCGACGTGGTGGTCGACGGCCAGCAGCGTCGCATAGACAACTCGGCTCCCGTGCGCGTCATTGGCAGTGCCGACTATCTGCGCCTTGGTGTCACCGATGTCGCCGACGCCCTGAACCGTCTGGCTGGTGTCACGCTGCGCGACTATGGCGGTGCGGGCGGCATGAAGACCGTGTCGGTGCGTGGATATGGAGCACTGCATACCGGTGTAAGCTATGACGGCGTGATGCTCAGCGAGATACAGAGCGGCGAGATAGACGTGTCGCGCTACTCGATAGACAATGTGCAGAGCCTGAGTCTCACCATAGGCGATGGCGACGACATCTTTGTCACCGCGTGCCAAGCCACCACGCCTGCCGTGCTTGCCATCCAGAGTCTCACGCGGCTGCCCGCCGACCTCAAGCCCCATCTCACGGCGCAGATGAGGCTGGGCTCGTGGGGCTATGCCAACCCCTTTGTGCGCTACACCCAACGCATGGGGCGCAGCATAGCACTCAGTGCCGTGGGCGACTATGTCTATGCCGACAACGACTATCCCTTCCGTCTGCGCAACGGCAATGTGACCACCATAGAGCGGCGCACCAACAGCCGAATGTGCAGCGGTCATGCCGAGGTGAGTGGACTCTGGACGCCCAACGACCGCAGCAGTCTCTGGGCCAAGATATACTACTATGACAACGACCGCCAGCTGCCCGGCATCGTGCAATATTACACCAATGTGTGCGGACAGCAGTTGCACGACCGCAACTGGTTTGCCCAGACACGCTGGCTGTACCAGGCATCACGGCGGCTGTCGCTCCGGCTGACAGCCAAGGCCAACTGGGCTTCATCGGCGTATCGCGATACACTCTTGCCCGACCGCCGTGATGATGCTACCTACCAGCAGCATGAGTATTATGGCTCGGCATCCATGCTCTATGCTCCCTGCAGAGATGTGGAGATAAACTATGCGGCTGACTACTGCTACAACAACCTGAGCAGCAGTCTGGCCATCGACCGCAGACCCTATCGCCATACACTATGGCAGACGGCGGCGGTGAAGTTTCAGCGCCAGCGCTTTACGGCTCTGGCTCGCGTGTTGTGGACACTTTGTCTCAACGGAGCTCATCGCGGCGATGCCCAGAGCGACATGCGGCGGTGGTCGCCTTCGCTCTCGCTCTCGTATCGGCTGATGGAAGACGAGGAACTCTATCTGCGCGCGTCGATGAAAGACATCTTCCGCGTGCCCACGTTCAATGAGTGCTATTTCCACCATTATGGCAGCCCCGACGTAAGGCCGGAAAACACGCGGCAGTATAACATAGGACTCACATGGCGCCACGCCTGGAGCCCCAAGCTCGTCGCCCAGGTGGCAGCCGATGCCTATCTCAACCGCATCAGCGACAAGATAGTGGCGGTGCCCTACAATATGTTTATCTGGCGCACCATCAATATGGCCAAAGCCCGTGGTATGGGCGTCGATGGCGAAGCGAGAGTAGAGTGGACTCCCTCTGCCGGTCACCGCATAGACCTGTCGGCATCGTACACCTATCAGCGTGTGGCCAACCGCACCGATGCGTCATCGCCACACTATGGCAAGCAGGTTCCCTACCAGCCCCTCAACCAGGGCAGCGCCTCGGTGGGATGGGAGAACCCCTGGATCTCGCTCTCCCTGCACGGTCAGGCCGCCAGCGGCCGATGGGCTACGCCCAACCACTATGAGGGTACACATATCGGTGGTTATGCCGACGTGGGACTTACCGCCTATCGCAATATGATGGTCGGCAAGACACGCCTGCAGCTGCGCGCCGATGTCGAAAACATCCTGGGCCATCAGTATGAGATAGTGGCGCATTACCCCATGCCCCGTACCCACTGGCGCATGAGTGTCAAAATGGAATTATAACAACAATTATAAACAACAATGACAATGAAAAAAAGTTTCTTAGCTATGGTAGCGCTCCTCGTAAGCGCTCCGCTGTTCTTCACATCATGTAACGACGACAACGGCCCATCCTTTCATTACGAGGTGGTATCTGACGGTGCCTTTATCGTCAACTCCGGCAATATGTACTCATCTATTGACGGTTCGCTGACAGGCATCAACTATGCCTCTAATGTTGCGGTGCAGAAGGTGTTTGCCGCCAACAACGGCGGACAGAGCCTCGGTTCTACCCCCAATGACGGACTGGTGTATGGCGACAAGATGTATGTAGTAGTCGATGGCTCGAATACTGTAGAGGTAATCAACAAGAAGACCATGCAGCGTATCAAGCAGATCAAGACTACCGAACTGCTGGGTGCAGCTGAAGGCAAGTCGCCCCGTCACATCATCGCTGGCAACGGCCACATCTTCTTCACTACCTATGGCGGTTATGTGGCTGCTGTCGATACTGTCAATTTCAAGCTCACAGCCAAGTACAAGGTTGGCTCTTATCCCGAGGGTCTGGCTGGTTATGCCAGCAGCATCGTCGTGGCCAACTCTGACTATGCCAAGGGTCACGGCAACATCTCTATCATCAACCTCGGTACCGGCGAAGTGGAGACCCGCAATGTAGAGGGCATCAACAATCCCCAGAAGGTATTCATCAACAACGGCAACGTGTATATCCTCGACTGGGTGTACTATGAGGGTGAGTATCCCAACTCAGTAGAGAAGGGCGAAAGCGCCATAAAGTATCTCGCCGGAAACAAGGCTACCAAGGTGACCGATGCCTACTATGCCAGCATGCTCAACGGCAAGCTGTATATCATCAGCAATCCCTACGCCGTGGCCAAATATAGTGTCTGCGACCTCAACAGTAATCCCTATCAGGGCACTACCACTCCGCTCAACCTCTCTGAGGGCGTCTTCTCTCCTGCCGGCATCGATGTAGACCCTGCTACAGGCGAAATCTTTGTTCTCTCTTACAACCAGGGTGAGAATGGTTATGCCGATTATTACAGCAATGGTTATGTGAAGCGATACAGCAAGAACGGAAGCTATATGTACAGTTATGACACTGGCGTAGGTCCTTGTGCTGTGTTCTTCAATGTAGGTGTGAAGACCATAGTCGACAACTAAAACTGTCGCGATGAACCCTTTGCGCTCTATAATATATATAATAGGTATTGTTGCCGTCCTGACGTCGTGTCAAGGCGGCAACAATCGTGTTGTGACTCTCGAGAAGGGCGACACGGTGAGGTTTGACTACGCCACTCTGCTCACCGTGGTACGCTATAGCGACCATACCCATGTGGAGATAGCCAACCCGTGGGTCAAGGGAAGCGTGCTGCGTAGCTATGACATATCCCGCCCGCTGGGTAAGGCGGTGGTGACCACCACGGCACATTGCCAGTTGCTGGCATGGTTGGGCAAGACCGCGGCCATCGCCGGCGTGTGCGACAGCCGCTATATCGGAGTGGATGAAGTGAGGAAGAGACTGGCCGCTGGCAAGACTGTCGACTGTGGCAACTCGATGAACCCCGATGTGGAGCGTATCGCAGAGATAGGCGCCGAAGCCATCATCGTATCGCCCTTTGAGCATAGCGGTGGCTACGGCCGGTTGGAGAAGACCGGCGTGACCATCATCGAAGCCGCCGACTATATGGAGCCTTCGCCGCTGGCTCGGGCTGAATGGATGAGGCTCTATGGCATCCTCTTCGGTTGCGAAGAGCAGGCCGACTCGCTCTTCCATGTCGTTGACAGCACGTATAATAGTTTGCGTCGCGAGGCAATAAAACTCCCCGAGGGCCGTTCTCTACTTATAGAGCGCAAGACGGGCAGCGTGTGGTATTGTCCTGGTGGTCGGAGTACGGTGGGCACGCTCATCGCCGACGCCCACGGACGCTATCCCTGGATGGACGATGACCACAGCGGTTCGCTCACGCTCGCTCCCGAGCAGGTGGTAGAGCGCGGCGCCCATGCCGATGCCTGGATGTTTGTCTATTCGGGCAAGCCCATCACGCTGCGTGATTTGGCGGGCGAGTATGCGGGTTACAAAATCCTCGACGCCTTCCGCCACGGCGAGGTCTATGGCTGTAATACCGACAGCGTCAATTATTTTGAGGAAATTCCCTTCCGTCCCGATTACCTGCTGCGCGACTATATACAGATAGTCCATCCCGGAGCGGGAAAGGGCGGGCTCAGATACTATAAGCGCATTGACTAAGACTATCTACATAGGACTGGCAGCGGCTATGGCATGTCTCTTCATGGCCGGACTGATGACGGGCAGCGTGTCTATACCCTGCTCGGCGGTGTGGCATGTACTCGTGGGCGACAAGGCAGCCGTGAGCGAGAGCTGGAGGTTCATTATCCTTGAGTCGCGTCTGCCCCAGATGGTCACTGCCATGCTGAGCGGTGCCTGTCTGGCCACTGCCGGACTGATGATGCAGACCGTCTTCCGCAACCCATTGGCTGGCCCCGACGTGTTCGGTATCAATGGTGGTGCCGGACTGGGCGTGGCGCTGGTGATGCTTCTGGCTGGAGGCAGTGTGACTCTGGGTACGCTCGGAGTCACGGGCAATGTGGCGATACTCGCTGCCGCCTTTGCCGGAGCCATGGCTGTGATGGCGATTATCCTGTTCAGCTCTACCTTGGTGCGCGACGGCGTGATGTTGCTCGTCATCGGTATCATGGTGGGCTATCTGTCGTCGTCGGTCGTCACTCTGCTCAACTACAGCGCCACCGAACAGGGCATACGCTCGTTCATGTTGTGGGGAATGGGCAGCTTGGATGGCGTCACCCCGTCGCTTCTGCCGCTCTATGTCACCATCACGCTGGCGGCACTCGTGCTCAGTCTGCTCATGGTGAAGCCCCTCAACCTCCTCTCGCTTGGTGAGAACTATGCCCGCAATCTCGGGCTCAACACGCGGCGTGCCCGCAACTATGCCCTTTTGCTTACCGGACTGCTCACGGCTGTGGTGACAGCCTATTGTGGTCCTATCGCGTTTATAGGACTGGCAGTGCCGCATATCGCGAGGCTCCTGACGGTTACCGACGATATGCGTAGGCTGCTGCCCATAACCATGCTCACTGGGGCGGTGGTCACCATGGCTTGTCATCTGCTCTGCTTTGTGCCCGGAGAGGCAGGCATGTTGCCCCTCAATGCCGTGACACCGCTCATCGGAGCTCCGGTAATCATATATGTCATCATCCGTAAACGATAAACCTTTAGACTATGAACAAGATAACCACTCGACGTGGTGACAAGGGTCAGACCGACCTGTTAGACCACCAGCGTGTGAACAAGACCGACTGCCGCATCGAGGCCAACGGCGAGATAGACGAACTCATGGCTCTCCTGGGAATGCTCAAAGCTAAGCCTGAGTTGCCCGAGAGTATGCGTATCAAGATAGAGCATATCCAGATGATGCTGATGGCAGTGATGAAGCATGTGGCGAGTTCGGGTGCTACGCAGGTAGGCATCCTCCAGGCCGACATCGACGATATGGAGCGTTACATGAACGAGACTCCCACAGAGGGTTGTTTCCGTTTTGTGCTTCCGGGACACTCGCCCATAGAAGCATTGATGCAGTTGGTTCGCGCGAAGGTACGCACAGTGGAGCGCAGGCTATGTGCCGTCAATGCCGTCATACCTCTGCACCCCACCGTGATAATCTACATCAACCGCCTTTCAGACTATCTATTCTTCATGGCTTCGCAGGCGTGAGCCGAGGTGCATGCGAAGTAGCCCAAAACCAAAACCGCCAGACTGTAGCGTATCTCTGCTCTTCAGTCTGGCGGTTTGTTGAATCTATTGTTTCTCTCGGCGTTATGAGTGTGCCGATGTGAACTCTTCGAGGAAACGGGTGTCGTTTTCGGAGAACATGCGCAGGTCGCTCACACGGTATTTGAGGTTGGTGATGCGCTCTACACCCATACCGAATGCGTAGCCGGTGTAGACCTTGCTGTCTATGCCGCACGCCTCGAGGACATTGGGGTCGACCATGCCACATCCCAAAATCTCGACCCATCCTGTGTGCTTGCAGAAGCTACATCCCTTGCCGCCGCAGATGTGACAACTGATGTCCATCTCTGCACTGGGCTCAGTGAAGGGGAAGTAGCTGGGACGGAGACGAATCTTGGTGTCGGCGCCGAACATTTCGCGGGCGAAGGTGAGCAACACCTGCTTGAGGTCGGTGAAGCTGACATTCTTGTCGACATACAGACCTTCGACCTGATGGAAGAAGCAGTGGGCGCGGGCAGAGATAGCCTCGTTGCGATACACTCTACCGGGGCAGATGATGCGGATTGGAGGTTCGTGACACTCCATATAGTGCGACTGGTCGCCAGAGGTGTGGCTACGCAGCAGGATGTTCTTGGTCACGTCGTCAGGATGCTGCTCCAGGAAGAAAGTGTCCTGCATGTCGCGGGCGGGGTGGTCGGCGGCAAAGTTGAGCATGGTAAACACGTGCTTGTCGTCGTCCATCTCGGGACCGTCGGCGAGGGTGAAGCCCATACGCGAGAAGATGTCGATGATTTCGTTCTTGACGATAGTCAGCGGGTGGCGCGCGCCAAGGGCGATGGGGTAGGGAGTACAGGTGAGGTCTACATGACAACAGCTGTCCTCGGTGTTCTCAATCTGCTCTTTCAGTTCGTTTATCTTGCCTTGTACGGTCTGCTTCAGTTCGTTGATTTTCATACCCACCGTCTTTTTCTGGTCGGCGGGGACATCTCTGAATTCTGCCATAAGGGCGGTGATGGCGCCTTTCTTGCTCAGGTATTTCAACCTTAGCTGCTCAACCTCCTCGGCGCTCTTTGCGCTCAGGTTTTCCACCTCCTTCAGCAGTTCTTCTATCTTGTCGGTTATCATAATTACATTAATATATTATAAATTCGTTGCAAAGGTAATATTTTTGGTGGAAAATAAAAAATATATCGAAATAAAGTTGTACTTTTGCAGCGATTTGAGAGCCCGGGACCAGAGATAGTGTACTTATTGTCCCGTATGGTTTTACGATTATTATAAAAGAGATTTTGAACATGAGAAAGTGTTCCTTACTGATGATGTTGGTGATTGTCGTTCTGGCAATCGCTTTTTCCACTACGGCATGTACAGACAAGAAGCCTGAAGCTGTTGACAGTGTGGCTGTGTCTGATACCATAGACACTGTGCCCGAAGACACGTTGGTGACCATGATAGAGGAGCAGCCTATGCCCAAGGCCGCCGACGAACTCTTCGACGATTTCTTCTTCAACTTTGCCGGAAACAAGAAGCTCCAGCGCAAGCGTATTGTCTTCCCCCTGCCCGTGTATGCCGAGGAAGAGTTTCTCCACAATATCCCTGCGCGCCAGTGGAAGATCGACCACTTTTTTATGCACCAGGAGTATTACACCCTGATTTTCGATTCGCGCAGCCAGATGAACCTGGTCAAGGATACCACCATCCACCATGCTGTGGTCGAGAAGATTCATCTCGCCGACGAGCAGGTCAAGCAGTATGTCTTTGACCGCATCAACGGCCTGTGGAAACTTACGAAGATTGTCCATCACTCGGCGCGCCGCGGATACAACGCCAGCTTCCTGGCCTTCTACAACCATTTTGCCACAGACTCCCTCTTCCAGGCCCGCAGCCTTGAAGACGAGGTTACCTTTACCGCCCCCGACCCCGATGACGACTTTGCCACCATTACCGGCACCATGCTCCCCGAGCAGTGGGACGCCTTCAAGCCTACATTCTTCCCCCACGGCACTATCTATAACATTCTCTACGGCCAGCATTACACCGAGAGCAGACACAAGATATTTGTCGTGCGTGGCATTTCCAATGGGCTTGAGATGGAGATGACCTTCAACCGCCGTCAGGGCCGTTGGCGTCTGTCAAGTTTCAGTTATTAATCTTCTTATACCCCCTATACCGATGAAGGATATCAGAGACCATTCACTCTTGGCGCACAATACCTTTGGTATCGATGCGCGCTGTCGTCGCTACCTCGAATATGCCAGTGTAGATGAGGCCCAGACCATCTGCCGCCAACTCTCCGCCACCGACTATCCACTGCTGATTATCGGCGAGGGTAGCAATCTGCTGCTCACTGCCGACTATCCCGCTACGGTCATTACCCCCGAGGCGAGGTTTGATGTGCAGGTGGTTGCCGAAGCCCCCGATGGAGAGACCGTAGATATAGAGTGCTGGGCAGGAACCACCTTCGACGATGTGGTGGCCTATGCCGTAGACCACGGATGGCACGGCGCCGAAAACCTGTCGCTTATCCCCGGCGAGGTGGGAGCCTCTGCCGTGCAGAACATCGGAGCCTACGGAGCCGAGGCCCAAGACATCATCGTGCGCGTCAAGGCTGTAGAGATAGCCACGGGCAACGTGGTCGAAATCCTTGCCGCCGACTGCGAGTATGGGTATCGACAGAGCCGCTTCAAGCATGAGTGGCGCGACCGCTACCTCATCACCTCTGTCGTCTATCGCCTCTCGCGCCGCTTCTCACCGCGTCTCGACTATGGCAACATCAGGGCTACGCTTACTGAGCGGGGCATAGACGTGCCCACAGCCCACGAGCTGCGCCAGGCCATCATCGATATACGCCATGCCAAGCTGCCCGACCCCAAAGTTGAGGGCAATGCCGGCAGTTTCTTTATGAACCCCATCGTTTCCCAGCACCATTTCGAGCAACTTCTTGCACTCTATCCTGATATGCCTCATTATCGCATCGATGCTGACCATGTCAAGATACCTGCGGGATGGATGATAGACCAGTGCGGATGGCGTGGACGTACCGTAGGTCATGTCGGGGTACACGCATGCCAGGCTCTGGTGCTCGTCAACCGTGGCGGTGCTACCGGTGCCGAGGTCGTGGCGCTCTACCAGACCATCCAGCGCGATGTCAAAGACCGCTTTGGCATTGACATCCACCCCGAAGTCAATGTGAAATAACCCCGTATACGCCCATGAACGAGCCTCTTACGTTCACTTTCTTGGGCACAGGCACCTCGGGTGGTGTGCCCTCGTTGGGTTGCAGCTGTGCTGTGTGCCGCAGCCATGACCCTCACGACCATCGGCTGCGCAGTGCGGCGCTGCTCGAGCATGGCGATACGCGCATACTGATAGACTGTGGCCCCGACATACGCCAGCAGCTTATGCCCTTCGACTTCCGCCCGCTCACGGCGGTGCTCCTCACCCATGTCCATTACGACCATGTGGGCGGACTCGACGACTTGCGTCCTTTTTCCACCTTTGGCGACATCAATATCTATGCCGACGAGACCACCGTCGGTGGCATCCATCGCGCCATGCCTTACTGCTTCACCGAGCATCTTTACCCCGGAGTGCCCCGGCTCAACGTACACACGCTCGAGCCTCACAAGCCCTTCCGCGTGGGCGACATCGACGTGCTGCCCCTGCGGGTGATGCACGGCAAGATGCCCATCATGGCCTATCGGTTTGGCTCCCTGGCCTATATCACCGACATGAAGACCATCTCCGACGAAGACCGACAGCTGCTCAGCGGCGTCGAGACGCTCGTGGTCAACGCCCTGCGCTGGGAGAAGCCCCACCACAGCCACATGCTGGTCGATGATGCCATAGCCTTTGCCCGCAGCGTCGGCGCCAGCCATACCTACTTCACCCACATGACCCACCAGTTAGGGTTCCATGATGAGGCCAACGCCCGGTTGCCCGAGGGCTTCGCCTTTGCCTACGACGGGTTGAGGCTGACCCTCTGACCGTGCACCGTGATGACAACCCCCGACGATATATACGAATAAAGCGTGGCCCGAGCCACGCTTTATTCGTTTCTGCTATCTTACCCTCAGCGTGTCGCCCACGCGTATCTGGTAGTCGGGGCCGAGGCCGTTCTTCTTGTACAGGCTCTCCAGGCGCATGCCGTATTTCTGAGCTATGAGATACATGCTGTCGCCGGCCTTGACCACATGGGGACGGTGCCTGAACTCCTTGGGCGCGCGCTTCTGCTTCTTCTTCAGATAGATGATGTCGCCCTTGTGCAGCGTTTCGCGTTTGTCGCGCTCGTTGTACTTGGCCAGCTTGCGCGCACTGATGCCAATCTCCTTGCTCAGCTTCTTGAACGTCTCTCCCTCACGGGCGTAGATGTAGTAGTTCTTGTTGAAATAGTAGATGGGGTGCAGCGTAGGATTGTCGGGAGTGATGCGCTCCGTACCCGAGTGTCGGGCTATGTAGCGGTCGTAGGTCTTGGCACGGTCATACTGGTCGAGCCCGTAGAGTTCGATGATGTTGATGAGCTTGTAGGCATACTGCGGGTTGGTGGCATATCCGGCAGCCTTGAGTCCGTGTGCCCATCCGCGGTAGTCGGTCTGACTCAGCGAGAAGAGCTTGCGGTAGCGGGGCTTGGTAGAGAGAAAACGGCTATGGTCCTCGTAGCTCTCCAGCACCGTGTTGTAGGCGCGGAAGCACTCCTGTCTCAAGTCGTCATCATGATAGGTGGTGGCACCGGTCCAGTCGTGACACTTGATACCGAAGTGGTTGTTGCCCTTGATGGCCAGGTCGCTTCGTCCGGCGCCGCTCTCCAGCAGTCCCTGAGCCAGCGTGATGCTCGCCGGGATGCGGTAGCGCAGCATCTGCTGTATCGCCAGATCCTTGTACTGGTTGATATATTGTTGGTATAGCGTGTTCCTGCGAGCCTGTCCGTATGACGACAGACAGAGCAGGAGGGCATATAGGAAAATACAGATTTTTCTCATGTTACTGATATATGTTTCTGCAAAATTAACGATAAAAGATGGATTATCGGCAGTCAGTGCCAAATAATTCGCAAAAAAGTAGCGCACCGCTTCTGCTCTCGCCGCCACCGACGGGAGCGTTTTTGCCACCGATGGGGGTGTTTTTACCACTGATGCCACCGCTCCAACCGCCGATGAGGATGTTTCCACCACTGATGCCACCGCTCCAATCGCTGATGGGGTTGTTTTCACCGCCGATGCAGTCGTTCCTACCGCCGATGGGGTTGTTTTCACCACCGATGCAGTCGTTCCAACCGCCGATGAGGGTGTTTTCACCACCGATGCAGTCGTTCCAACCATCTTTTCAGCCGCTCTCAAACCCACGAAGAGCATCCATAACAATATTGCAAAGCGTGAAATCACGGTTTCAGGCTTCGATTTTATTGTTTCGTGCTTCGATTTCTCCGTTTCCTGCTTTGCAAGGTACTTATCGAGCCCTTCCATGAGCTTGTTGGCGCTCACGCTGCCGATGCCGATGGCTGTGCAACAAAAAAAGGGGCTCACGCCCCCGATATCTTCGATTATTTTAGTTACTTTTGCAGCAACAAACCCTATAAGTATGACCACCGACCCTTCACCCATCGTGATATTGGCGCTCGGGTGCAACGTAGATGCGCCCGTCAATATGCCCCGACTCCAGGCTGCGCTTGCCGCCCGCTTTCCGTCCATCCGCTTCACGCGGCAGCTCGTCACTCCAGCTATAGGCATAGAGGCGGCGCCGTTTGCCAACTGCCTGGCGTGGATGGAGACAGACCAGGACTACGCCACGCTGCATGCCGCTACCAAGGAGATAGAGCAGCAGCTGGGCAGCACCCGTGAAGACCGGCGCGAAGGGCGTGTGGTCGCCGATGTCGACATCCTCTGCTGTGGCGGCTGCCGCTATCACGCCGACGACTGGCAGCGCCCTTACATCCAGACACTCATGGCCGAGTTGCCTCGTCGATGACTATCGCGACGCCCTCAGTGCCGCCATGTTGGCATAGCGTCGCTTCATCCACCGGTTGTAGATATTGCGCAGCCATATCTTGTGCAGAGCGATGAAGACCAGTCCTATAAGCATCATGATGATATACGACACCGTGTTGCTGCATACCAGTCTGAGCAGGCAGATGATGAGCATCGGTCCCAGATAGACTCCAAAACTTACCAGCATCTGCACATAGTTGCCGTTGATGCCCGCCTTGCCCGTAAACTTGGTGTTGAGAGGCATGGTCTGCTTGTTGTATATCGTCAGCTGGAAGATGGTGAAGTACTGGAAGCCTGCGGTGAACACGCCGTAGGCTATCAGCATCAGCAGACTCCATTTGCCAGCTATCACCTGTGGCAGCATCAGCAGGAAAGGCCATAGCAACAGGGTGCTGTAGATGTAGTATTTGGTGCGAAGGAGCATCAGTATGTTCTCCTTGTGGGTGAGCAGACAGTCGATGTAGTTGCCCTCGTAGCTCATGACCTGCATCACCGTCATGGTGCCAAAGAGCAGATAGCAGTAGATGCACCAGAACGATGAGTAGTAGTCGCCGTCGTAGATGTCGGTAAAGACGATGACCATGCTGAATACCGCCACCATGAAGAACGCCGTTATCAGACCCTTGCGTGGGTTCTTGTTGCGCATCAGCAGCCGCAGTTCCATCTTGGCGTACATGCCTATTTCTCCATACCTGTCGAGATACTTCATCTGCGACACGTTGTGGGTCTTCACCGTTTCCTTCCTCAACAGTTCGCTGCGTACTTGGGTGTACTGCAGACGGCGGTTGATGAGCGTGAGTACCACCAGCAGGGCTATCACACCTATATATATAAGTATGTTGCCACGCTCCATCAGCGTGCCGATGGTGGCGTAGAGGTCAAAGAAGTTTTCCCAACCCTTGAGCTTGCCCCACTTGAGCAGGATGGGCAGCGCCATGGTGCCATAGACACCCACGGGCATGAGCCACCACCACAGCGTGTCGGTGGTGAGGGTCTTGACGATGAGATACCACTGGCTGTTGGCGGCTATGAGCAACCACCACACCAGCAGAAACGCCAGCGACATCCACACGCCGTAGCTGAAAACGAGCGACATGAGCGTGAAGGGCACCAGAATGACAAACCAGGTGAAATTGTAGCGGGTCAGTATGGATGTGGCGACAAACGTGTCGATGCAGTCATAGCGTGACAGCGGCAGCAGATAGTATGGCTTTACTATCTGGGCTGGTGTCTGCTGGGCCATGAAGCGTGACGCGAAGTCGAGCAACAGCAGAAACGGGGCAAGGCCGAAGCAGAATTCGAGCGGGGTGGTGCCTCGGCTGTTGTTGGCGATAAGCGAAAGCATCACCGCAAGGAACAACATGTAGAGGAAACCGAAACTCATGGAGAACCAAACGATGTATTTGGCAGCACGGTTCTGCTCATAGTTCAAGGCGCGACGGTCTGCCAGTTTGCGGTGATGGCGAAGCGTCTTGAATATCTGGTATCTGTTCATAACAAGCGTGGTCTGGTTGAGGATGGGGATAAGTGACTATCTCAGGTCGACCACCTCGGCGTGGGGAAATTCCTTGGCGTTGAAGGTGAAGACGCTGTCGGCCAGACGGCCAGCCTTGAAGTTGCGCACGGTGACGGTGGTCCACTCTTTGCCGCGGCGCATCTTGATGGTCTCGGGGTGCGAGGTCTTCTTGTCGATAAGGATATAGATTTCGGGCACGCTGTTTTTGGGGTTCCGAGCAGTGAGATGCACCCAGTAGGCCTTGCCTTTATCGGTAAGACCGAGGTTGTAGCCGGTCTTATACATATTGATAAATCTGTAGGGGTTCATCTGCAGCTGCTGGGCGGCGGTGGGGGTGCTCACGTTGACCTCTTCGGTCGACTTGAGGTAAGACCACTGTGTCTTGCCGTTGTACCATATTATCGAGTGGGGCGTTGTCACCTGAAACTTGTTGCCCTTGAGCGACAGCCGTCCGCTCACGGTGCCTGTCTTGGCGCTGGAAAGGGTGAATTGGGCTGTTGCGCCGTTCTTGTTGCTCACCACGGCAGCCGTCTTGTCAAGCACCTTGCGGGCTTGGGCGGCGTTCTGTGCGCCGATGGTGAGGGTGAGCATCACCATCAGTGTGATTAAGATAGTCTTTTTCATCATTTATCTGACAAAATACTGTTAAGTTGGTTCTCGTCGTTGACCAGCACCTGTCTCGGCTTGGAGCCCTGGGCTGCACCCACGATGCCGTATTGCTCGAGGAGGTCCATGATGCGTCCGGCGCGGTTGTAGCCGATGCTGAACTTGCGCTGGATGCTGCTGGTAGAGCCTTGCTGGTTGAGTACCACGTATCGTGCCACCTCGTTGAGCATCGGGTCCTTGTCGGCGATGGGCTCGCGGGGGGGGGTGCTGGCGCCTTCGCCCTGCGACACGTCGACAGGCTCGGGCAGTTCCATTGGCTCCACGGGACCTGGCTGGTCTTCGATATAGGTGTTGATGGCGTTTATCTCCTCGGTGTCGATGAAGGCACACTGCACGCGCACTGGCTCAGAACCGTTGAGGAACAGCATGTCGCCCATACCTATGAGCTGGTCGGCGCCCTTGCGGTCGAGGATGGTGCGCGAGTCTATCTGGGCTCCTACGCGGAACGCCATACGGCCAGGGAAGTTGGCCTTGATGTTACCGGTGATGATAGAGGTGGTAGGACGCTGCGTGGCGATAATCATGTGTATGCCCACGGCGCGCGCAAGCTGGGCTATGCGTGCGATAGGCAGCTCGACCTCCTTGCCGGCAGTCATAATGAGGTCGCCGAACTCGTCGATGATTACCACAATGTATGGCATATACTCGTGACCGTTGTTCGGGTTGAGCCTGTGGTTAAGGTAAAGAGCGTTATAGTCCTTTATCTTGTTCACACCTGCGGCCTTGAGCAGGTCGTAGCGATGGTCCATCAGTGTGCAGAGCGAGTTGAGCGTGCGCACCACCTTCTGCACGTTGGTGATGATGGGCTCGTCGTCGTTCTCGGGCAGACAGGCCATGAAGTGCTGGGCTATCTTGTTGTAGGGGGTAAACTCCACCTTCTTGGGGTCTACCAGCACAAACTTCAGTTCATTGGGGTGCTTCTTGTAGAGCAGTGAGTTGATGATGACGTTGAGTCCTACCGACTTGCCCATACCCGTGGCACCAGCCACAAGCAGGTGGGGCAGCTTGGCAAGGTCTACCATGAACACCTCGTTGGTGATGGTCTTGCCCAGAGCCATCGGCAGCTCCATCTTGGTCTCCTTGAATTTCTTGACGCCCAGCACGCTCTCCAGCGACACGGTCGATTTCTTTTTGTTGGGCACCTCGATACCTATCGTGCCCTTGCCGGGGATAGGCGCGATGATACGTATGCCCTCGGCGGCGAGGCTCATGGCAATGTCGTCTTCCAGGTTGCGTATCTTGGCAATTCGGGTACCTGGTGTGGGCGTAATCTCATAGAGGGTCACGGTGGGGCCAACGGTGGCGTTGATCTTGTCGATGCTCACGTCGAAATAGCGCAGCACCTCGACGATGTGGGCATTGTTGACCTTGATTTCCTCCATATCCACGGCGTTACCTTTGCCGGCGTTGTGGTCTTTGAGCAGACTGAGTGTAGGGAACTTGTATCGCGTGAAAGGCTCGCGTGGGTCAATGGGAGTCTTGCGTATCTCGTCGGCAGTGAGCGTCTTCGCCTGGGTGGTCTCGTCGCCCTTGGGCACCTCGATGGTCAGGGTGCTGCCCTTGGGCTCGTCGTTGGCGGCAGGCTCAATTTCTATATCGGGTACGGGCGTGGCGACCGTCGGCTCGTCGGGCGAAAGGTTCACAACCATAGCCCGAGACTCTTCTCTCACCTCGTCTTCAGGGTTGTCCTCGTTGCTGTCATCGCTTGTGTCCTCATCATCGCCAGCATTGACGTTGGTGATGGGGGTATTGATGGTAAACTGGATTTTGGACGTAAAATAGCCCACGGGATTGAGCATCTTGCGGATGATGGTGATGGTCTCGGCGCTCAGATAGGTAAGGAAGGTGATGGCAGTAATGGCCAGCACCACCACCAGTCCGGGCGGGCCTATGAGGTTCTCCAGAAAGTCCACGCAGTACAGACCGTGTCTGCCGCCAGGGTTGAACACCAGGTCTCCGGCGAAAGGCGTGAGAAACTTGGCCAGCGTCACCGAGCACCATACCATAACCACCGTGATGCAGGCAAACCACTTGAGCAGGCTCACCTTATAGGCGCGCATCAGCCACAGTGCCACCATGAGCAGGAATACGGGGATGAGGAATGCGGCAAAGCCGAAGTTGACGGTAATGAGCCAGTAGCTGAGCATAGCTCCCAGCGACCCGCAGTAATTGGTAAACTGGCGGGAAAAGTTCAGCCATTCGCCCGGGCGCATGTCGTCGAGTATGCTCTGGTCTGCCTGACCCGTGTTGAAGTAGGATACCATGGCGATGACCATGTATATCACGAAGCAGAGCACAAGCAGTCCCAGGATGAAGTCGACCTTCTCGTTGCTCAGTATGTTGACGAAGCCCACGGCCTCGCCCATTGATTTTGGCTTTTTCTCTGTTTTCTTCTTTGCCATTATATCGTGCGTGTTTATTATGTTGGTGTGTCGTATATGGGTTCTCTGTCATTGATGGCAGTTAGCGTGTTGCCATGCAGCAACCCGTTGTATCTGCAAAAATACTCCAAAAAAGTCATATACGTTCACGAAATGATTATTATTTTCATCTTTAGCGTGTTTTTTTTATCTTCCTCGAGTATGGGTTGAACCGCCAGGACGGCTGTCGGTATCGTGGAAGTTGCCGTGATGACCATCGCTTGGCAGAAGGGCATAAAAAAACAGCCCGGGCTGACAAACGCTATTGTGCAGACGTGGGCTGTTAGTGTACAATAATCTACATAAGGTTTTATTTTTAGTATTGCACTCTCTCACAGAGTATAACTTTATAACTTACTACTACCATAACAACGCTTACCCTTGTCATCCCTACCGCAGTGATGATGTTTTTAATGATTTTAACATTTGTAATGCCACTCCAAACGATATTTTGGCTAAATTTGTACACCTATATATATTATATATGTCCGCCGGACGATGGCCACGACCGATAGGGGAGTGGGGCAACGGGTCGAGGACGCAAAGGAAGGTATGAATATGACAACGATGATGACGAAGGCCGACAGGCTGATGAAGACGCTCTGTGCGGCGGTGGTGATGGTGCTGGCGGTGACAGCTGCCAGCGCTGCCGACCTGGACTCGTGGCGCGCCGGCACTGTGGGGAGTGCCCAGGAGGGGACACGCTATGGCGTAGACCGCTGCTTTGCCATCGAGCAGATAAGCGATGCGGTGTTTGCCCGTATGCGCTACTCCTATATGCCCAATCCCCACATAGCCCGAGCCGACCTGCGCTATCTGCGGCTGCTCCACCGCGACGCCCACGACCGCATCGTGCTCGGCGAGATGGTCTGCCATCGCCGCATCGCTGCCGACCTGGTGGCTATCTTCCGTCAGCTCTACGATGCCCATTATCCCATCGCGCGCATGGTGCTGGTCGACGAGTATCGGGCTGACGACGAGACCTCCATGCGGGCCAACAACACCTCCTGCTTCTGCTACCGCACCGTGGCTGGCAGTCGCAAGGTCTCTGCCCATGCCATGGGGATGGCTGTTGACATCAATCCGCTGTACAATCCCTATGTCAAGCGGCGTGCCAATGGCCGGCTGTTCATCCAGCCAGCCAACGCCGAACCCTATACCCATCGCGAGCGCCGCTTCGACTACAAGATAGAGCGCGGCGACCTCTGCCACCGCCTTTTCCTCCAGCACGGCTTCAGCTGGGGTGGTGCCTGGCGCTCGCTCAAGGACTACCAGCATTTTGAGAAACCATTCTAATCACTGATATGCAAACAGACAGACAGCCCGCGACCCACTGCGTGAGAGTATG
Source organism: Prevotella sp. P4-67 (assembly GCF_002251325.1). NCBI lineage: Bacteria > Pseudomonadati > Bacteroidota > Bacteroidia > Bacteroidales > Prevotellaceae > Prevotella > Prevotella sp. P4-67. Next base: position 120,788 of record NZ_NPJL01000014.1, on the reverse strand, counting down.
CCACTCTTTCTATCCAGCCATGATGGGTGGCCCCAATTGTGACCATGACGAAGTGGAAACCTATGACCTTGCTGCGCTCAGCCCGGGTGATGCCCTCAAGTGGCGTGGTGAAGGCGGACGGTGGAAACCGCTTGTCTTTGTCGGCGCCGATGACGACGGCATCGACATCCGTTATGGCGACAGCGTCACCCATATCTGCTATGGTGGCGGTCATCACTGCGACACCGACGGCCATGACTACTGCCGTTTTGAACTTTATGTATCTGTAGACTAATAACCCCTTATGCTATGGACCCAGCACTGAACAATTATCTTAAAGCCGCCGATATGGCCTACGACATCGGTGAGATACACGCCCTCACTCCCGACTGCGCCCACCACGATACCCTCCTACGCCAGCAAGAGGTGTTGGGGCTGCTCGACCAGGCTGTCGACGGCGGTTATGTGCAAGCCTATCCCATGAAAGCGCTCCTCTCCGCTGCCGACGACTGGAGTACGTTCCGCCTCGTTCGTCCCGAGCTCTTCAGACAGATACTCCTCGAGGGCATCGACCGTGGATGTCTGGCCCCAGAACACGATGAAGCATGGACATGGATGACTCTGGCTGCCGAAAACAACGACCCCGAGGAGTTTATGGACGACATGGAGCGCTATTACGACCTGCTCATGACCGCTCTGGAGCATGGCAACTATGACGCAGAGACCATCATGGACATGATATGGCCTCCCGAACAGATTATAGAAGAAGACTGATATGGAAAAGGACATCAAGAGACTGGGCAAGCTGTTCTCCAAGATAGACGGGTTTGCCTCTACGCCCAAGCGGTGGCGCAATATCGCCCTGGCACAGGAGGCGTTTGAGTTTATGACCACCCGCCTGCCGTTGCGGGTCGAGGGCGAGCTGTCGCCTTACACCCGTGTGCGTCTGCTCGACATGATGATGGAGTGTGTCGACGAACTCGATGTGCCCCGATTTGCGCTCAAGGTGCGCGAGTACCAGTTGTCGATGCGCGCCCTCATCGATGACGCGCAGGACCTTGCCACCGACACCTCCTTCGACGACTATGAGGGCGACGCAGCCGGCTACCGTCGCCAGCTGGATGTCTTTGACGATGTGGAGCGTGCCCGCCAGAAGTTGGCAGACTATATCGACCCCGCCGTGAGCGACGACGAGTGGATGGAGCGTTACCACGCCACGCTCCGCTTCTGTCCTGTCGAGCGCACAGAGCAGTGGGAAGAGGTTATCTATGAGGTAGAGCGCCGCTGTTACAACAAGACACGGCTGTCGTGGCGAGGTATGGGCTTCTGCTTCAAGTATTGGAGCATCAAGAGGGATGTCCTCGCCGCGATGGGCATCGACTGGCAGAGTCCGCAGGAGATGAACCCGCGGTGCAGGTTTGACTGAGCGCGCGCAGTCACCACCCAGAGAAATGCGAAAAGGGACGCGGAAGGCATGTGGTCTTCCTGCGTCCCTTTTCTGATAAATATAAAGTGAAAAATGGTCTCATATCAGAGGCATACCAGCCTCGGCACACTCGCGGCGCATGTCTTCGGGCCAGATACTCGCCTGGATTTCGCCGATATGTGCCTTGTGGAGCAGCACCATGCACAGTCGGCTCTGCCCGATACCGCCTCCGATGCTCAGCGGCAGCTTTCCGTCGAGCAGCTGACGGTGGAAGTAGAGCTCCTTGCGGTCTTCCTTGCCCTCGAGGGCCAACTGGCGCAGCAGGGCTTCCTTGTCTACGCGGATGCCCATGGACGACAGCTCAAACGAACGGTTGAGTATGGGGTACCAAATCAGTATATCGCCATTGAGTCCGGCCCTCCCGTTCTCGCCCATGGTCGTCCAGTCGTCGTAGTCGGGAGCGCGGCCGTCGTGCTTCTTGCCGTCGCTCAGCCGGCCACCAATTCCGATGATGAACACGGCGCCCCACTTGCGGCAGATGGCGTCTTCGCGCTCCTTGGGGGTGAGGTCGGGGTACATCTGGAGCAGTTCTTCGCTGTGTATGAAGTGTATCTGTCGTGGCAGAAATGCCTTCAGTTGCGGATAAGTCTCACACGCCAGATACTCGGTGCGCAGAATGGCGGCGTAGATGCGCTCTACCACGTTCTTGAGATGACTCACTGTGCGCTCCTCATTGGTTATCACCGCTTCCCAGTCCCACTGGTCCACGTAGAGCGAGTGCAGATTGTCCAGTTCTTCATCGGCGCGTATAGCGTTCATGTCGGTATAGATGCCGTAGCCCGGTTCAATCTCGTATTCAGCCAACGTGAGCCGTTTCCACTTGGCCAGCGAGTGCACCACTTCGGCTTTGGCGTCGCCCAGGTCGAGGATGGGGAACGTCACGGGGCGCTCGGTGCCGTTCAAGTCGTCGTTGATGCCCAGTCCTTTGAGCACAAAGAGCGGAGCAGTAACCCGTTGCAACCGCAGTTCGGTCGAGAGGTTCTGCTGGAAGAAGTCCTTGACCAGCTTGATGCCATGTTCGGTCTGACGGCGGTCAAGTACACGCTTGTATTCTTTATTGATGATAAGTTTACTCATGATTTCGTGTTAAATTGCTTGCAAAGGTAGATAATTTCTTATAAACTGCAAATTAAATTGCGTTATATTTTGTCAATCTGTCGATAATCGTGGGAAATGTATTGACAATCTGTGCGCCGCTGCAAATAAATGATAGGAATTTTGCACATTTCAAAAGAAAGCTGTAACTTTGCATCACAGTTATGGCTCCGTAGCTTAGCTGAATAGAGCGTCAGATTCCGGTTCTGAAGGTCTTGGGTTTGAATCCCAACGGAGTCACTACGATGAAAGAGGAAGTCACCGAGATGGGGTAGGCTTCCTCTTTTGCTTTTGTGTTTGTGCCCAGCGCGACAGCCCTTGTCGCGGTTCTTGTAAAACATTGATATAGCGATCGTTGAGGCTGCGATGTCGCCGTGCTGATGACTTTTGCTGGATCGTATCATAAGTCACGTGAGCCCGTATCGTATGTCACGCGGTCACGTGACAATTGGTACGTGCTCACGTATCATTTGATACGAGCCGACGACGATGGTCAGTGGTCTGCCGATGATGGTCAGTGGGCCGCCGCCGGTGGTTTGTGTACCCATCTATGGCCACTGGGCGATGGCGTAAGCATGGAGGCTGTCGGCCAAATCGCCCCTTTCTGGCTCGAGTTTAGTCATAATAAATATAAATATGTGTGATTTTGCCTCCGGCGTTGTCGGAAAATCAATAATTATTTGTAATTTTGCATCTTAATAGCAACATGCTGATACGACAGATGAGTAATAGCTCTACCGAACACATATTGACACAAACCATCGATGCCCTTGCCGACCCCTCTTCGTTAGAGGGGCTTATCTGTGGGCGCTCATTTCCCTCGTGGCCCGTCCTCGAAGAGATCGTCCAGTTGGCAAGAGCGGTTATATTTCCAGGCTACTACGGCAAATCATCGGTCGACCCCAATACCTTACGCTTCCATATCGGTGTCACTGTCGAACAGTTGCACCACCTGCTCGAACAGCAGATACGTGACGTGCTCTGCGCAGCGCGCCCCGATGATGCCGTGTCGGCTCTGCGGCGTGAGGCCAAGGACAAGGCTATGCAGCTGATAGCGCGTCTGCCTGAGTTGCGCCGCCGGCTTGCCACCGATGTCGACGCCGCCTATCTGGGCGACCCTGCCGCCAAGAGCTTTGCCGAGATTATCAGCTGCTATCCCACCATCAAGGCCCTGTCCAACTATCGTATAGCACATGAGCTATACCTCCTTGGCGTTCCCCTCATCCCCAGGATGATGACAGAGATGGCCCACTCGGAGACCGGCATCGACATACACCCCGGCGCCACGATTGGCGACCACTTCGCCATAGACCACGGCACGGGTGTGGTAATCGGCGAGACCTGCCGCATAGGCCGCAACGTGAAGCTCTATCAGGGAGTGACGCTGGGCGCCCGCAGTTTCCCCCTCGATGACCAGGGCAACCCCATCAAGGGTATCGACCGCCATCCCATCCTCGAAGACAACGTGGTGGTCTACGCCAATGCCACCATCCTGGGTCGCATCACTATCGGCGAAGGCTGTGTGGTGGGCGCCAATACTTGGGTGATGCACGACATGGCCCCTCAGACAAGCAAATACATAAAGAACAAAGACGATAATAACAATGGAATTTGAACTCATCGCCAAAACCTTCATGGGCCTGGAGCCCATTTTGGCACAAGAGCTGACCCAATTGGGTGCTAACAACGTACAGATAGGACGCCGCATGGTGTCGTTTACCGGCGACAAGGAGCTGATGTATCGCGCCAACTTCCAGTTGCACACCGCCATCCGTATCCTCAAAACCATCAAACACTTCAAGGCCCGCTCTGCCGAGGACGTCTATGAGGCCGTAAAGCAGATAGAATGGCAGAAGTATATCCTTGATGGCAAGACTTTCGCCGTTGACTCGGTGGTCTACTCAGAGGAATTCCGCAACTCCCGCTTCGTAACCTATAAGGTCAAGGATGCCATTGTCGACCAGTTCAGAGAACAGACCGGCAACCGCCCCAACATCTCTGTGACCAACCCTGATATCCGTCTGCATATCCATATCGCCGAAGACAACGCAACCCTCTGCCTCGACTCGAGCGGCGAATCGCTGCACCGCCGTGGCTACCGTCAGGAGAGCGTAGAGGCACCTCTGAACGAGGTGTTGGCAGCCGGCATGATACTCATGACAGGCTGGAAGGGCGAGTGTGACTTCATAGACCCCATGTGTGGGTCGGGCACGCTGCTGGTCGAGGCTGCACTGATAGCCCGCAACATCAGCCCTGGTGTCTTCCGCAAGGAGTTTGCCTTTGAGAAGTGGCCCGACTTCGACGCCGACCTCTTCGACAACATCTACAATGACGACTCTCGCGAGCGCGAGTTCGAACACCACATCTATGGTTATGATGTGGATATGAAGGCGGTAAACACCGCGCGTCTGAACGTGCGTGCCGCCGGACTCACCAAGGACATCACCATAGAGAATGCCGACTTCAAGAACTTCACCAAGCCTGCCAACAAGAGCATCATGGTGACCAATCCTCCTTATGGCGAACGTATCTCTACCCCCAACCTGCTCGCCACCTACAAGATGATAGGCGAGCGTCTCAAGCACCAGTTCATGGGCAACGAGGCTTGGGTGCTCTCTTACCGCGAGGAATGTTTCGACCAGATAGGTCTGAAGCCCTCTATCAAGATACCCGTCTACAACGGCAGTCTGGAGTGCGAGTTCCGCAAGTATGCCATCTTCGACGGCAAGATGCGCGACTTCCGCTCTGAGGGCGGTGTGGTGAAGACCGAAGACGAGAAGCGCGAGATGGCACAGAAGCACCGCTTCCGCAAGGAGCGTGAGTTCAAGCGCCGTCTGGACGAGCACGAGGAAAACGAGGAAGGCGACATCCGCTCATTCAAGTTCCACTCGTTTGACGACAAGCAGCGTCCTGCCCGTCGTGGCAAGGACGACCGCTTCGGCGACCGTCAGGACCGTCCCCGTACCCGCTTCACCGACAACGACCGTCGTGGCAAGGACAGCCGTGGCGGCAAGGGCGGCAGCAAGGGCGGCAAGCGCAATCCCTTCAAGACATACGACGCCGAGTCAGAAGATTAATCATCAGGACAGCAGTCAGGGTGCTTCCATCCCTATGCACCGCAACGGGGGAGGCACCGGGGCTGTCAGTATAATATATATATAATAAGGTAGAGGTCATGAATATCAAGACATCATTCATCGCTATGGCAGCAATGTTATCAATGGGCGTGCAGGCACAGACCGCACAGCAGGTAGGTATGGTCAAGGAGCAGACAGGCGACAAGGGACTCACCCTTGAAGACATCAACTTTGGCGGCAGAAACTTCCACAACATGCGTGTGCAGAACCGCTGGTGCACCTGGTGGGGCAACCAGCTGGTGCGTCAGGATGCCGAGGCCTGCTTCATCGTAGACAAGAAGAGCGGCAAGGAGCGCCGTCTCTTTGCCATCAATGAGGTAAACCAGTGGGCTGGTCCCACCAAGAGCCGCAAGGTACACTCGCTCTACAACGCGCAGTTCCCCTATGCCGACAAGAGCATCGTGGTCATCCGCGAAGGACACACGATATACACCTTCGACTTCAAGAAGAAGGCACTGCTCAGCGAGCGCCAGATAGATGGCGATATCCTCGAGACTTGTGCCGCCAGCGAGGCTGTGGCATATCTCAAGGACGACAACCTCTATGTGCAGCGCGGCGTGAAGGAGTGGCAGCTCTCTGCCGACGGTTCGCGCAATATCGTCTACGGACAGAGCGTACACCGCGATGAGTTTGGCATACACAAGGGCACCTTCTGGAGTCCCGACGGTACGCGTCTGGCCTTCTACCGCATGGACCAGTCGATGGTGACCGACTATCCCCAGGTCAACATCCCTGAAATCAACTTCAACCACCCCGAGACCGAGAGCTGCATAGCCACCGCCGCTCCCGACAAGTATCCCATGACCGGCGAGACTTCTCACAAGGTGACCGTGGGAGTCTTTGACCTCAACACCGGCAAAACCGTCTATCTCAAAGCCGGCGACCCCACTGACCGCTACTTCACCAACATCGCCTGGAGCGCCGACGGCAGCAAGGTCTATATGTTTGAACTCAACCGCGACCAGAACGACAGCCGTCTCACCTGTTACGACGCACAGACAGGCGAAAAGAGCGGCGAGCTCTATCGTGAGACCGACGAGAAATACGTAGAGCCGCAGAACCCCATCATGTTCCTGCCTTGGGACAGTTCCACCTTTATCATGCAGAGCCGTTGCGACGGTTACAACCACCTCTACCTCTGCTCCATCGGCAAGCATGGCAGTCGTATGGCTGGCAATACCGAGTCGGTAGACATCAAGCCACTCACCCAGGGCGAGTGGGAAGTGTTTGAGGTGGTAGGATTCAACGCCCGTCGCAAGAGTGTCATCATCACCGGCAATGCCCTCAGTCCTATCCAGAAGAACGTGTTCATGGTAGACTGTGTTACCGGCAAGCGCACCCTCATCGACGCCAATGGCGAGGGCTGGCACAGTGCCCAGATAAGCAGTGACGGTCAGTACCTCTATGACTCTTACACTACACCTGACACCCCTCGCAATATCGCCATCATCAATGTAGACAACGGCAAGAAGCTCGACTACTTCTCTGCCCCCGACCCCTGGAAGGGTTATCGCGTGCCCGAGTACAGTTGTGGTACGGTGAAGGCAGCTGATGGTACCACCGACCTCTACTGGCGTATGGTCAAGCCCACAGGCTTCGACCCCGCCAAGAAGTATCCCGCCATCGTCTATGTCTATGGCGGTCCCCACGCCCACAATGTCGAAGCAAGCTGGCACTATGGCAGCCGCAGTTGGGAGACATATATGGCCGACAAGGGCTATCTGCTCTACATCCTCGACAATCGCGGCAGCGAGCATCGTGGCAAAGCCTTTGAGCAGGTTACGTTCCGCCAGTTGGGTCAGGAAGAGATGAAAGACCAGATGAAAGGTGTGGAATATCTGAAGAGCCTTCCCTATGTCGATGGAGACAAAATCGGCGTTCACGGATGGAGCTTCGGCGGATTTATGACCATCTCGCTGATGACCAATTACCCCGACGTGTTCAAGGTAGGCGTGGCCGGTGGTCCCGTCATCGACTGGCACTGGTACGAGGTGATGTATGGCGAGCGCTACATGGACACCCCGCAGACTAACCCTGAAGGCTACAAGAAGACATCGCTGCTCTACAAGGCCAAGGACCTCAAGGGCAAGCTCCAGATTATCACCGGCTACAACGACCCTACCGTCGTGCCTCAGCACTGCCTCACCTTCCTCAAGGCATGTATCGCCGCCGGCACCCAGCCCGACTTCTTTGCCTATCCCGGTGAACCCCACAACATGCGCGGTCATCAGAGTACCCATCTCCATGAGCGCATCAGTCAGTACTTCTTTGACTATCTCAAGTAAAGACATAAACCTATAATTCATATACAGTCATGAAGATATTATTGTTAGGAAGCGGCGGCCGCGAACACGCCTTGGCTTGGAAAATCGCTCAAAGCGAGAAAGTGGAGAACCTCTTTATCGCTCCCGGAAACGCCGGTACGGCCGGTGTGGGGCAGAATGTGGCTATCAAGGCCGATGATTTTGAGTCGCTCAAGCAGTTTGTCGCCGACAACGGTGTGGATATGGTTGTGGTAGGCCCCGAAGACCCGCTGGTCAAGGGCATCTACGACGACTTCAAGGCCGACGAGCGTACTGCCGGTGTGCCCGTGATAGGTCCCTCCAAGGCCGGTGCCGTGCTCGAGGGCAGCAAGGACTTTGCCAAGCAGTTTATGAAGCGCCACAATATCCCCACGGCACGCTACGAGACCTTCGACGGTACCACCCTTGATGAAGGCTTGAAGTTTCTCGAAACCCTCAAGGCTCCCTACGTGCTCAAGGCCGACGGACTTTGTGCCGGCAAGGGTGTGCTCATCCTTCCCACGCTTGACGAAGCCAAGAAAGAGCTGCGCGAGATGCTCGGCGGTATGTTCGGTAATGCCTCTGCGCGTGTGGTCATCGAAGAATTCCTCAGCGGTATCGAGTGCTCTGTGTTTGTGCTTACCGACGGCAAGAACTATAAGGTCCTGCCCGAGGCCAAGGACTACAAGCGTATCGGCGAGGGCGATACCGGTCTGAATACTGGCGGTATGGGCAGTGTTACGCCCGTTCCCTTTGCCACCGAGGCATGGATGAAGAAGGTGGAAGACCGCATCATCCGTCCTACAGTCGATGGCCTCGCCGAGGAAGGTATCGACTACAAAGGCTTCATCTTCTTCGGACTCATCAATGTCGATGGCGAGCCTATGGTGATAGAATACAACTGCCGTATGGGTGACCCCGAGACCGAGAGCGTCATGCTGAGGCTGAAGAGCGACATCGTGGACCTCTTTGAGGGCGTTGCCGAGGGCAATCTGGCTGAGCGCAAGATAGAGTTTGATCCTCGCGCTGCCGTGTGCATCATGCTCGTCAGCGGCGGATACCCCGAGCACTACGAGAAAGGTTATCCCATCAGCGGTATCGACAGCGTGGAGGGGAGCATCGTCTTCCATAGCGGTACGGCAGTCAAAGACGGCGAGGTGGTCACTGCCGGTGGCCGCGTGATAGCCGTTTCGTCGTATGGCAAAGACCGTGAAGAAGCCCTCCGCAAGAGTTTCGGTGAAGCCCAGAAGATACAGTTCAAGGACAAGTACTTCAGAAGCGACATCGGTCAGGACCTCAAGTGACACAAGCATAACCCCCATGCTCTCTGCCGTGACTTGCGGCAGGGAGCAGACAAGAGTAACGAATGAAACGGATACAGAACAGATTAGCCGAAAGCCGATATGCGCTGCCCTTCGTGGCAGTGGTAGCTGTGGCGGTATACCTGGCTGCCGGGCTCTTTACCCACAATCTGTGGGCGGAGTTCGGCATGCTCATACTCGCCACCTACCTCATGGTGCTGATGAACAACCATCACGCCCTCATACGCATCTATAGCCGTATGGTTTCCTGTGCGTTTCTCGTGTTCAGCATGACGACGCTCTTCCTGTTCCCCCACATCCAGAGTGGCGTCGCGGCTTTGGGGTTTGCCACCTTCTACACGCTCCTCTTCCATTCCTATCAGGACAAGCAGGCCACGGGCATTGTCTTCTATGCCTTTGTCTGTCTGGGAGTGGTCTCCATGATATGGATGCGTGTGCTCTGGCTGTTGCCGGTGCTATGGATATTGCTCGCCACCAAGATGCTGGCTTTCAGCAGTCGCACTCTGCTGGCGTCACTCATGGGGCTGACGCTCCCTTATTGGCTTGTGGGTTGCTATCTGGTCTATACCCACAGACTGACAGAGCATACAGACTATCTGCTGACGATTGCGAGCGTCGACGCGTTGGCCGGCTTCGCCTCCCTCCCGCTCATGGTCACCCTGACCATCATCTTTGTGCTGCTGATGGGTGTGCTGGGAATGTGCCATTATCTCCATACGAGTTACAATGACCGTATCAGCACCCGTATGATTTATGAGTTCCTGGTTATCATGCAGATTGTGCTGAGTGTGTTTATCGTCCTGCAGCCCCAGAGCTATGCTGCGCTGCTCCCGTTGCTCATCGTCAACACCTCGCCGCTGATTGCCCATTTCCTGGCGCTCAGCCACACCAAAACCAGTAATGTCACTTTCCTTGTCATCGCCGCCGCCAGTGTGGCGTTAATCCTTTGCAACTTAGTATTATGTTGATAGATTTCGGCTATTGGGGCATGCTGCTGTCCTCGTTCCTTGCTGGAAGTGTCTTCCCCTTCTCCAGTGAAGCCATCATGTTGGGCTTGCTGGCGGCAGGCCTTAATCCGGTCTATCTGATTATCTATGCCACGATAGGCAATGTAGCTGGCTCTATGTTCAATTACGGCGTAGGCCGTATGGGTAAGATGGTGTGGATAGAGAAGTACCTCCACATCAAGAAGGAGAAGGTGGAGCGGGCGCAGAAGTTCCTTTCCGGCCATGGCGCATGGCTTGGCGTCTTCTCGTTTCTGCCTGTATTGGGCAGCGCCATCAGCGTGGCATTGGGATTGATGAAGGCCAATCTCTGCATTACATTTACCAGCATCACCCTGGGCAAGTTGATACGCTACATAGCCCTTGCCGTGGGTGCTTCATTAGTAATATGACATATTATGCGAATCCCTACATCTCTTTTATTCCTTGCGAGCGTAGTGCTATTGGGTTCTTGCAGCATGAAGAGTGCTGAAGACACGCGCTCCATCATTGTCAGTATCGAGCCTTTGCGCTATTTCACCGAGCAGATAGCCGGCGACAGGTTTGTGGTCAAGTCGATGGTGCCCAAGGGCAGCAACCCCGAGACCTACGAGCCCACCGCGCGCCAGATGATAGACCTCTCCAAGAGCGACATGTATATTAAGGTAGGGCAGATAGGTTTTGAGCGTGCCTGGATGAAGAAACTCGAGAAGAACGCGCCCCATACCATCGTCATCGACTCTTCCCAGGGTATAGAGATGGCCACGACCATGCACGGACATCCCGACCCTCACACCTGGATGAGCACCCAGAACGCGGTGGTCATCGCCCGCAACATCTACCGTGCCCTCGCGGCGGTAGACACCAAGGACAGCCTCTACTTCAAGGCCAACCTTGAGAACCTCGTCAGCCGTATCAACATCCTCGATACCCATATCCGCGAGCAGATTACCCGCGACAAGTCTACAGCCTTCCTTGTCTACCACCCATCACTCACTTATTTCGCCCGAGACTACCGTCTGCGCCAGATACCCATTGAAGAGGAAGGACGCGAACCCTCTGTGTCGCAGTTGATGGCCACCATCAAGGTAGCCAAGGACAACCAGGTGAAGTGCCTCTTTCTCCAGAAGGAGTTTGCCAACCGCAATACGCGCATCGTAGCCCGTGAGACCGGCGCTACGGTCATCACCATCAATCCCCTCAGTTATAACTGGGAAGACGAGATGCTCCTTACCGCCAAGCGGTTGAAGTAGCCACTCGTCCCAGCCATCCACAGGTATCACATCCACCGCCATGAGTCCCATTATCACCCTCGACAACATCTGCGCCAGTTATGACGGCAAGTCTGTATTGGAGCATGTCTCTCTCCAGATTTACCCTCACGACTATCTGGCTGTCATCGGTCCCAACGGCGGCGGCAAGACCACGCTCATGCGTGTCATCCTCGGACTCAAGAAACCCGATGCCGGACGCGTGACTTTCTTCCGCGACGGCGAGGCTGTCGACCACCTCGGCATAGGCTATCTCCCCCAGTACAGTCAGATAGACCGTCATTTCCCCATCTCCGTCTACGACATTGTAGCCTCTGGTCTGAAGACCCGCCACTGGTGGCAGCGCCGCCTCGATGCCCTTCAGCGTCGCCAGATTGACGACACCCTCTCCCGCCTTGAACTCGGCGACTTGGCCAGTCATCATGTAGGCCAGCTCTCTGGTGGCCAGCTTCAGCGCGTGTTGCTTGCGCGTGCTGTCGTCTCCAACCCCGAGGTGCTTATCCTTGACGAGCCCAATACCTACATCGACAAGCGCTTTCAGGAGCAGATGTACCAGACCCTTGCCGAACTCAACAGCTCCTGCGCCATCGTCATCGTGAGCCACGACATTGCCACCGTGATTGACAATGCCCGCCATGTGGCGTGTGTCAACCACACTCTCCACTACCACGATACCGTTTCGATGCCCCATGAGAGAATCGAAGAGCATTTCCTCAATATTTGACCTATCTGTGACCATGTCTGTCACGCGGAAATGTAAAAACTGATTAAAAAGAACACATCCTTTTCATTTTCTTTATCATTACTGCACTTTCTTGCACGAAAAGCAGTAACTTTGCAAGTATATATAGGCCCGAAATTATTAATAATTACATAATAACAATGAAACAGTACAAAATTGTGGACAACATTCTCGGCTGGTTTACATTCCTTGTGGCAGCTGTAGTCTATTGTTCTACCATTGAGCCGACTGCCTCGTTCTGGGACTGTCCGGAGTTTATCACCACCGGCTACAAGATGGAGATAGGCCATCCACCTGGGGCACCATTCTTCATGCTCACCGCCAACCTCTTCACCCAGTTTGTAAGCGACCCGTCTATGGTGGCCCGCATGGTCAACACCATGAGTGCGCTGCTCAGCGCCACCACCATTCTCTTCCTTTTCTGGAGTATCACCCACCTTACGCGCAGGCTGATAATCAAGGACTGGAGCAATATGACCACCAGCCGCATGATAGCCATCGAGGCATCTGGTCTGGTAGGTGCGCTTATCTATACCTTCAGTGATACCTTCTGGTTCTCTGCAGTCGAGGGCGAGGTCTACGCTTATTCTTCCGCCTTCACCGCCATTGTGTTCTGGCTTATCCTCAAGTGGGAAGACCACGCCGATGAGCCCCACTCTGACCGTTGGCTTGTACTGATAACCTATATGACCGGCTTGAGCATCGGCGTACACCTGCTCAACCTGCTGTGTATTCCCGCCATCGTGCTGGTGTTCACCTACCGCAAGTTCCCCAATGTCGAGCTCAAGGGTTCGCTTATTGCCCTCGCCATCTCGTTTGTCCTGGTGGCAGCAGTGCTTTACGGTGTCGTGCCTGGCATCATCACCGTGGGCGGATGGTTTGAGTTGCTGTTTGTCAACGTGCTTGGCTGTCCGTTCAATACCGGCGAGATTATCTATCTGATACTCCTTGTGGGCACCGTGATATGGGCCATCTACGAGACCTATACCAACCGTCACCCCAAGCTCCAGAATGTGGCATTCCTGCTCTCTGTGGCATTGTTGGGCATCCCCTTCTACGGTTTCGGCATCAAGGCAGCCGTGACCGGAGCCATCGTGCTCGCCATCCTGTGGTTCGTGCTCAACTACAAGCGTAAGGGCAGTGCCGGCAAGGCCGTGCATCTCGTGTCATCGCGTATCAAGAACACCGCGCTGCTCTGCATGCTGATGCTCATGATAGGCTACTCGAGCTACGCGCTCATCGTCATCCGCTCGGCAGCCAATCCTCCTATGGACCAGAACTCTCCTGAAGACATCTTCACCCTCGGCAGCTATCTCAGCCGCGACCAGTATGGCGACAGCCCGCTGCTCTACGGCCAGGCTTACACCTCTGAGGTGGCTCTCGATGAGAAAGACGGCATGTGTGTGCCCCGTATGAAGACGGGCGCGCCCATCTACAGCCGTAAGGAGAAGAGCAGTGAAGACGAGAAGGACTCCTACTTCATTGTCAATACCAAAGACCGCTATGTCTATGCCCAGAATATGGTTTTCCCACGTATGCACGACCGTGCCCATGCCCAGGAGTATGAAGACTGGATGGGTGGCGTTCAGGGCGATATCGTCAACTACGACCGCTGTGGCCAACCCGTGCAGGTTAAGGTCCCCTCGCAGTGGGATAACCTCAAGTTCTTCTTTTCTTACCAGTGTAACTTCATGTATTGGCGTTATTTCATGTGGAACTTTGCCGGTCGTCAGAACGATATTCAGGGCCACGGCGCTCTTGAAAAGGGTAACTGGATTACTGGTTTCAAATGGTTTGACAACTGGCGTCTCGGCAATCAGGACAACCTGCCCGACGACCTGAAGAACAACAAAGGACACAACGTATTCTACTGTCTGCCCCTCCTTATCGGTATCATCGGACTCTTCTGGCAGCTCTTCCGCGGACGCCGGGGCGAGCGTCAGTTCTGGGTAGTGGCATTCCTGTTCTTCATGACCGGTCTCGCCATCGTCATCTATCTCAACCAGACTCCCGGGCAGCCCCGTGAGCGCGACTATGCTTATGCCGGCTCGTTCTATGCCTTCGCCATCTGGTGTGGTATGGGCGTCGCTGCCATCATCGACATGATTGCGCGCCGTTTCAAGAAGGAGAGCGTCATCATCAGCAGCGTTGTAGGTGCCGTGTGTCTGCTCATCCCCGTGCAGATGGCCAGCCAGACCTGGGACGACCACGACCGCAGTGGCCGATACACCTGCCGAGACTTCGGACAGAACTACCTCAACACCCTGCAGGACAAGGGCAACCCCATCATCTTCACCAATGGTGACAACGATACCTTCCCACTCTGGTACAACCAGGATGTAGAGGGCGTGCGTACCGATGCGCGCGTCTGCAACCTCAGTTATCTTGCTACCGACTGGTATATCGACCAGATGCGCCGTCCCGCCTACACCTCTCCTTCACTCCCCATCACCTGGAACCGTCTCCAGTACTGTATCGGTACCAACGACTATGTCGAAGTGCGTCCCGAGCTCAAGGAGCAGGTGCTTAAGTTCTATGAGCAGGACAAGGAAGAGGCTGTCAAGACCTTCGGCGAGAACCCCTTCGAGCTGAAGAACATCATGCAGCATTGGGTTCTGAGCAACGACCCCACCACCCACGTCATCCCCACCGACACCGTCTATGTCACCATCGACAAGGACGCCGTGCGCCGTAGCGGCATGATGATGGTCTCTGACTCTATCCCCGACCGGATGGTCATCTCGCTCAAGGGCAAGCGCGCGCTCTACAAGAACGACCTCATGATGCTCGAGATGGTGGCCAACAGCCAGTGGACACGTCCTATCTATGTCGCCATGACCGTGGGCGAAGACAACTACATGAACCTTGGCGACAACTTCATCCAGGAGGGCTTGGCTTACCGTATCTCTCCATTCACCACCAAGGACGGCAACAACTTCGACACCGAGACTACATATAATAATGTAATGAACCGCTACAAGTTTGGCGGTCTCGAGAAGCCCGGCATCTATCTCGACGAGACAGTTCGCCGCATGTGCTACACCCATCGACAGCTTATGGCAACCCTTGCGCTCAAGCTTATCACCGAGGGCAAGACCGACAAGGCAGCCAAGGTGCTTGCCAAGGCCGAGAAGTGTCTTCCCACCTACAACCTGCCCCTGCGCTATATCGGCGGAGGCGGCGACATCGCCAGGGCGTATGCCCTCCTCGGTGCCAAGGCGAAGGCCAAGAAGATTATCAACGACCTCTGGCGCGACGCCACCCAGTACATGTCGTGGTATGTCACCCTCAACGACGCCAACTTCCACCAGTACTACAACGAGTGTCTCACCCAGCTCTATATCATGCAGCAGATAGTCGATGTGACCGAACTCGTGGACAGCAAGCTCGCCAAGGAGCAGCTCCGTCAGCTCAACGTGCTCTACACCATCTACCGCAACCGTGGTGGTGTTGACCCTAATGCCGAAGGATAGTCATGTTTATCGAGCAACCCTCTACGTTTCTGCGCTGGCTTTACCCTAAAGCCGTGTGGAGAATGAACTCTCACGAGAAGGCCGTCTATCTCACGTTCGACGACGGCCCTCTCCCGGAGACCACACCCTTTATTCTCGACACGCTGAGGGAGTTCGGAGTGCGCGCCACCTTCTTTATGGTGGGCGAGAACGTGTTGCGACACCATGACCTGTACAACCGCATCGTTGAGGAGGGCCACCAGGTGGGCAACCACACCTTCAACCACCTGGGTTCGTTCAAGCACATGAGCATTACCTATGCCCTCAATGTCATCAAGGCCAACGAGCTCATCCACGCCCATCTCTTCAGGCCGCCCCACGGCTGGATGCGCCCCACGGTCTATTGGTGGGTAAACCGCAAGTATCGCATCATCATGTGGGATGTCGTCACCCGCGACTATTCCAAGTGGATAACAGCCGAGGACGTGCTCAACAATGTAAAGCGATATACCCGCAACGGGTCTATCATTACCTTTCACGATTCGCTCAAGAGCATCGACAAGTTGCATTATGCCTTGCCCGAAGCTCTGAGATGGTTAAAAGAACAAGGATATGAATTCCGAGTTTTCAAATAAGTTAAAAGCCGAGGCCCGCAGTCTCGGCTTTTTTGCTTGTGGCATAGCCCAGGCGCGCCCCGTCGACGATGGCTACGCCCGCCGCTTCCTTCGCCGCGTGAGCAGTCGCACTTTCGCCGATATGGAGTATATGTACCGCCATGTCGACCTGCGCCTCGACCCACGGCTGCTTGTCCCTGGCGTGCAGAGCATTGTGAGTCTGGCGTTGCCCTATGCCCCTGCTGTCGAGGTGCCTCGCGACGAGCTTCATCTGGCTGCCTACGCGCTTGGCAAAGACTATCACGACGTGATGCGCCAGCGCATGCAGCTCCTCGTAGCCCGTCTTGGCATCACTGGGGGCTACCGGTGCTTTGTCGACACAGCCCCTGTGCTCGAGCAGTATTGGGCGCAGCAGAGTGGGATAGGGTGGATAGGCCGCAACCAGCAGCTCATCATCCCCCACGCCGGCAGCCAGTTCTTCCTCGGAGAGATATTCCTCGACATTCCCCTCGACTACGACGAGCCCATGGCCTCACGCTGTGGCACCTGCGACCGTTGTCTGCAGGCTTGTCCTACCCACGCCATCCATCTCGACGACGACGGCGAGGCCACGATGGACGCCTGTCGCTGTCTCAGTTATCAGACTATCGAAAACCGTGGTCCCCTCTCCGACGAGGCATCCCGTGCGCTCGGCAACTGCTTCTATGGCTGCGACCGCTGCCAGCAAGCCTGCCCCTGGAACCGTTTCGCGCAGCCCACTGATGTGCCCGAGTTCCAGCCCTCACAAGAGTTGATGGCGATGACCACCGCAGACTGGCAGCAGCTGACCGAAGACGACTATCGCCGGCTCTTCAAGGGCAGCGCCGTGAAGCGCGCCAAGTATGCCGGCATCACCCGCAATATCGCCGCAGCCTCTGCCGACGACTGACCTCGCCATCCACCCTGTCTCCCCGTTCATGCCTGATATCCTCCCGTTCCGCGCCGTCCCGATGGCGCCCGTGCCCATCTGCGCCGAGATGGCATAAAAGTTGGATGCGAAGCGTGAAATGGTAAAATCAAACTTTGCAATGTGCAAATCAGAGTGGGAAATACAGAAATCAAACCACGAAATCAGGATTTTCGCCATCTCCTGGGTTTATGCCGTCATCGACCGCATGATGGTGACGGTGAGCACCAGCCAGAGGGCAACCCCTGATGGGCTGGGCAGAGTGGCGCGATGGGCGTCTGTCGTGGCTCACTCTCGCTGCAGCGATGCCTTGGTGCCCACATTAAGTGCGACGTCTTCATAATAAATCGGCATATTCTGCGTTTATATGATATAGTCATACAAGTACAAACAAGTCAGCCGCCTCGAGGCTCAGCCTGCGCCCTTTGCGCCCCGCACAGCCAGGCCAAGAGCCCGTGGAGAAATGGGGCGGGCATGGCTGCTCCCGACAGATATATGGAACATACATCCTACAAGCATATCCTCAAATACACCAGCGTGTTTGGCACCATCCAGGGACTCAATATCCTGGTGGCGATGATACGCAACAAGCTCGTGGCGGTAATCCTCGGCCCTGGGGGCATGGGCCTTATCGCCCTCTTCAACTCCACCCTCAAGCTGGTGGGCGACTCTACCAACATGGGTGTGCCCACGAGCGGTGTGAAGACCATCGCCGAGGCTTATGAGAGCACCGACCGCCGCAGGTTGGAAGAGAGCGTGTGCCTGATACGCTCCTGGAGCGTGATGGTGGCGCTGCTGGGTATGCTCGTGTGCGTGATGGCAGCTCCGTTTATCGACAGTTTCTCCTTCAACTGGGGTGCCCACACCCTCCACTACCTGTTGCTCTCGCCCACGGTGGCGCTCATGGCACTCACCGGAGGCGAGATGGCAGTGCTCAAGGCCGTCAGACAGTTGGGCTCGTTGGCTCGCATCTCGGTTTACAATGTCTTTGCCGTGCTGGTGGTCACCATCCCCCTCTATTACCTCTATGGCGAGACTGCCATCGTACCTTCGCTCTTCCTCGCAGCCCTCATACAGGCTGTGCTGACCCTCTGGCGTTCATGCCGTCTCTTCCCCCTGCGCCTCTCCTTCAGCCGCCGCTTTCTCAGCCGTGGCAACGGCATGCTCAAACTGGGGCTTTCGTTTGTCGTAGTCGGCATGATGGGCAGCGGCATGGAGTTTGCCATCCGCTCATTCCTCAATGTGGCGGGCTCGCTCAACACCGTGGGCCTCTACAATGCAGGCTACATGATGACGATGACCTATGGCGGCATGGTGTTCTCGGCCATGGAGACCGACTACTATCCCCGCCTCTCTGCCGTCGGTGGCACGGGGGCTACCCTCAACAGCTGCGTGAACCGCCAGATAGAGGTGTCGCTGCTCATCATGGCGCCCCTGCTCGTGGCGATGATGTTCGCCCTGCCCGTGCTGCTCCCCCTGCTCTTCAGTGGCAAGTTCCTGCCCGTGATTGGCATGATGCAGTTCTCGGTGATGGCCCTCTTCCTGCGCGCAGTCAAACTGCCTGTCGCCTATATCCCCTTGGGAAGAGGCGACTCGCGGTCGTTCATGTTTATGGAGGGCGTCTATGTGGTGATGATACTGCCCTTGATGTATGTCTGCTTTGGCTGCTGGGGTCTCACCGGTACCGGTGTGGCGCTGCTCATCGGTGCCGTGCTCGACACCGTGCTGCTGATGGCCTACAACCGTTGGCGCTACGGCTACCGTCCCGATGGTCGGGTGGCTGTATGTGTGGCTATGCAGCTGCCGGCAGTCATTGCCGCCTATGCCGTGGTGACTCTCGCCACGGGTTGGGTCTACTGGGTGGCAGCCATAGCGCTGGCCCTCGCCAGTCTTGTCGTCTCGCTCTGGCTCTTGCGCCGCCGCAACCGTCAGGACCACAATCAGGGAGGACGGCAGTGATGGTCAGACCTGTATGCTCCGTAATCGTGGCTGTGTACAACGGCGCCGCCTTTCTGCCCCAGTGCCTTGACTCGCTCATGGCGCAGACACTCGATGGGGTAGAGGTGATAGTGGCCGATGACGCTTCGACCGACGCCACGCCCGAGGTGCTGGCTGACTATGCCGCCCGCTATGACACTATCCGCACCCTGCATCTCGACGAAAACCACGGCCAGGCCTATGCCCGCAACCAGGCGCTGAAGTTGGCGCAGGGCGACTATATCTGCTTCCTCGATGCCGACGACTGGTACGACCGTGACGCCCTGAGACAGGCTGTCGATGTGTTCAGCCGCCATGCGCATACCGACTGCGTGCTCTTTGATGTGATGCAGTGGTTTGACGACCAACATCAGCAGCGCATCCCCCTGCCGCAGTTTGAGGTGATGACCGGCTACGAAGCCTTCAGTGAGAGTCTGTCGTGGGCCATCCACGGAGTCTATATGGCGCGCCGCGCCCTCTACGACCGCTATCCCTACGACGACAGTTGCCGCGCCTATAGCGACGACAATACCACCCGGCTGCACTACTACATCTCGCGCGAGGTGAGACCCTGTGGCGGGCTCTACTACTACCGTCAGCACGAGGCGTCGGTGACCCACAAGGCAGGCCTCCGTCACTTTGACTATCTGCGCGCCAACGAGAGCATGCGCCGACAGCTGATAGACCTGGCCGTAGGCGACGACGTGCTGCGCCGCTATGAGAACCAGCGCTGGTTGGTGCTCGTCGACTGCTGGCGCTTCTATTTCATCCACCGCCAGCATATGACTCCCCATGACCGTAGGGCTGCTCGGGCAGAGATGAAGCGCGTGTGGAAGACCATAGATACCACCACACTGGAGCCCCGCAACAAGTGGAAACTGGGTTATATGCCCCTGCGCCCCTCGTGGCGTCTCTTCTGCCTTCAGGAAGAACTCTATTTCACGCTCAAACGCTGGCTGCGACGGCTCTGACAGCGGCTCTGCCGGGCATGGAGACAGGGGCGAACTTACCATTTGTCACAAAAAGTGTGTGTCTTAATGAAAAAAAAGTTAACCTCTACCAAAAAATGCCGCTACTCAGGGCGTTTCTTGATTATAAATGGTTATCTTTGCAGTGGAAATGATCTGAGAAATGACACTCGTAATAGTTGTCATATTGCTAATCGCCTATGTGCTAATTGCCACGGAGCTCCTGACAAAAGTCAATAAGGCTGCTGTTGCTGTATTTGCAGGAACGGTGGGTTGGATATTGTACATCTGCTACGGCACCGACTTCGTGATGAGTCAGCACCCTAATGATTATTTCGATTTCTTGAGTGGCGCCGTTCCCACAAGCAGTGTCGTCAAGGAGTATATCGCCCAAGATGTCTTTCTCAAATACGTTGGCCGCGGAGCAGAGATAGTGCTCTTTCTGCTGGCCACGATGACCATTGTAGAGATACTCCACAATAATGGTTGCTTCGACTTCGTCTCCCAGTTGCTGAAGACCCGTCGCAGCCGCCGACTGTTGTGGGCACTGTCGATAATCACCTTCATCATTTCAGCCAACCTGGACAACCTTACCACCACGGTGATGATGCTCACGGTGATGCGCAGGGTGGTGCCCCAGTTGCGCATGCGCCTCTATTTCGGCGCGGCCATAGTGCTGGCAGCCAACTGTGGCGGAGCACTCACCGTAATCGGCGACCCCACAGGTCTCTTCCTCTGGAACATGGGCCATGTCACCCCCACAGCCTATTCGTCGGCGATGGCGCTGCCCTGCCTCACGGCTTGGCTGCTGCCCACCTGGTGGATAGGCAGAAGCCTGCCCGAAACGACTGATACCGAATGGGTGACGATGCCCTACCGTGGCGACGACACCCGTCTGAATATATGGCAGCGGCTGCTGATGCTCTTTGTGGGTATCGGCGGTCTGTGGTTTATCCCCACCTTCCACCGTATCACCAAACTGAGCCCTTTCCTCGGCGCCTTCTGCGTGCTGGCGGTGCTGTGGGTAGTCAATGAAATCTTCAACAGGCGTCTGATAGACACTGACGAGATGATGCAGCGTCGTGTGCCTCGTGTGCTGCAGTATGGAGTGATACAGATGATGCTCTACATCATGGGTATCATGCTGGCAGTGGGCGTGGTGCAGGAGACGGGAGCCGTGGGCTGGCTCGTGGCACAGCTCGACAACTACGTGGGAGCCACCTGGGTGGCTGGCACGCTGGCTGCGGCGCTGAGCACGGTGCTCGACAGTTTCACTTCGGCACTTACCTTCTTCACCATCGGCAAGAGCAACGGGCTCAACTCAGACTATTGGAGCATGATAGCCTATTCGACCGCCGTGGGTGGCAACATCCTCTGTGTGGGGTCGCTGAGCGGAGTGGCATTCCTCAAGACCGAGAACGCCAGGGTGGGGTGGTATATCTCCAATGTAGGCTGGAAAGCCTTCGTAGGCGCAGCCTTGGGGCTGGCGGTCATGATAGTGATGTAGAACGAAATAGAAACAACAATATAGATTATGGCAAAAATTAAAACAATCGGAATCCTTACATCTGGAGGCGACGCCCCCGGAATGAACGCTGCCATCAGAGCGGTAACCCGTTCGGGTATCTGTAACGGTTTTAATATCAAAGGTATCTATCGTGGTTATGATGGACTGATCAATGACGAGGTGGTTGACTTCACTACCGAGAACGTGAGTGGTATCATCATGTCGGGCGGTACGATACTCAAAACTGCCCGCTCCAAGGAATTCATGACTCCCGAAGGCAAAGCCAAGGCCTATGAGACCCTGCAGAAAGAGGGCATCGACGCCCTGGTGGTGATAGGCGGTAACGGTTCGCTCACCGGCGCTATGGATTTTGCACGCGCATACGATGTGTGCTGTGTGGGTCTGCCCGGTACCATCGACAACGACCTCTACGGCACCGACTCGACTATAGGTTACGACACCACGATGAACACCATCGTAGAGTGCGTGGACCGCATCCGCGACACAGCGCAAAGCCATGAGCGCATCTTCTTCATCGAGGTTATGGGACGCGATGCCGGCTTCCTAGCACAGAACAGCGCCATCGCCTCGGGAGCCGAGGCTGCCATCATCCCTGAAGACTCTACCGACGTAGACCAGTTGGCACAGTTCATGGAGCGTGGTATCCGCAAGTCAAAGCGTTCGTGCATCGTCATCGTCTCTGAGAGTCCCAAGTGTGGTGCCCTCTACTATGCCGAGCGTGTGCGCAACGAGTTCCCCCAGTATGATGTGCGCGTTTCCATCCTCGGCCATCTGCAGCGTGGCGGTCGCCCCTCTGCCCACGACCGTATCCTCGCTTCGCGTACCGGTGTGGGCGCCATCCAGGCTATCATGCAGGGTCAGCGCAACGTGATGGTTGGCGTGCGCAACAATGAGATTGTCTATGTGCCGCTGTCGGAAGCCATCCGCTCTGACAAGCCTTTCGACAAGTCGCTCATCAAGGTGCTCGACGAATTGAGTATATAATATAATAATGTAGAACATATTAACACAATCAGCTTATGTCACAGATAAATGGACGCATCTCACAGATTATCGGCCCGGTTATCGACGTATACTTCGATACCCACGGCGAGGATCCGGAGAAGGTGCTCCCAAAGATTTATGAGGCGCTCACAGTGAAACGCCCCAATGGTGAAGACCTCATCATCGAGGTCCAGCAACATATCGGTGAAGATACTGTACGCTGTGTGGCTATGGACAATACCGACGGACTGCAGCGCGGCTTGGATGTCGTGGCTACGGGAAGTCCTATCACCATGCCTGCCGGCGATCAGATCAAGGGCCGTATGATGAATGTTATCGGTAAGCCTATCGACGGTATGGAGAAGCTCGATATGCAGGGCGCTTATCCTATACACCGCGAGGCTCCGAAGTTTGACGAACTGTCTACCCACAAAGAGATGCTGGCTACCGGTATCAAGGTTATCGACCTGCTCGAACCCTACATGAAGGGTGGTAAAATCGGACTCTTCGGAGGTGCCGGTGTAGGTAAGACAGTGCTTATCATGGAGCTTATCAACAACATCGCCAAAGGACACAACGGATACTCTGTGTTTGCCGGAGTGGGAGAGCGTACGCGTGAGGGTAATGACCTGCTGCGCGATATGCTCGAAAGTGGTGTGATCAAGTATGGAGAAGCCTTCAACAAGGCCATGGAAGAGGGCAAATGGGACCTCTCTCTGGTTGACAAGGAAGAGCTGGCAAAGAGTCAGGCTACCCTTGTCTATGGACAGATGAACGAGCCGCCTGGGGCACGTGCCTCTGTGGCTCTCTCAGGTCTTACTGTGGCCGAAGAGTTCCGCGACCATGGTGGCAAGGACGGCGAAGCTGCCGACATCATGTTCTTCATCGACAACATCTTCCGCTTTACTCAGGCAGGTTCTGAGGTTTCGGCTCTCTTGGGCCGTATGCCTTCGGCAGTGGGCTATCAGCCTACGCTGGCAAGCGAAATGGGTGCGATGCAGGAACGCATTACATCGACCAAGAACGGTTCTATCACCTCTGTACAGGCCGTCTATGTGCCTGCCGATGACTTGACCGACCCCGCTCCAGCCACTACTTTCTCTCACCTCGATGCTACAACCGAGCTGTCGCGTAAGATAGCCGAGCTGGGTATCTATCCCGCCGTTGACCCGCTGGGCAGTACCTCGCGTATCCTCGACCCGCTGATTGTGGGCAAGGAACACTATGACTGCGCACAGCGTGTAAAGCAGTTGCTTCAGCGTTATAACGAGTTGCAGGATATCATCGCCATCCTCGGTATGGACGAGCTTTCCGATGAAGACAAGCTCACCGTTAACCGCGCCCGTCGTGTACAGCGCTTCCTCTCACAACCCTTCGCTGTGGCAGAGCAGTTTACCGGTCTGCCAGGCGTGATGGTGCCCATCGAAGAGACCATCAAGGGTTTCAATGCCATCCTTAATGGCGAGGTAGATGACCTGCCCGAGCAGGCGTTCCTCAATGTGGGAACTATCGAGGATGCCAAGGAGAAGGCCAAGAAACTCCTGGCTGCGGCTAATGTATAAGATGTGATTAATAACAAGTATCTATATGCTGACACTTAAGGTAATTTCTCCTGAAAAAGTGGTTTTCACCGGCGAGGTGGAGAGCGTTACCGTGCCCGGAACCCTCGGCGCGTTTGAGATACTGGTGGACCATGCTCCGCTAATCTCTTCGCTTGAGTCTGGCGTGGTGACCTATCTCCCCAAAGGCGGCGAGAAGGCACAACTGAACATTATGGGCGGTTTTGTCGAAGTTCAGAAGAATGAGATTAGTCTGTGCGTAGAAGTATAATACTGAAATAGAATACAAATGGAAACTCAAAAGAACGAGATAGACATCCGCTACTGGAAGTACATACGCCAGGGAGTGACACTTATGGCAGTATTGTTCTTCCTGACCTTGGTTCTCGCCATGAGCTATCCCTCGGTGACGCTACCTCTCATCGTGAGTGCCGTCTATGCACTCTTTGTCGAGATAGGGGCGGTCACGGCGTGGCGCAAGGTGGCTACCGAGGCTCCCGACAGTCTGCCCTCCGTGTTTCTGGCCATTTCGGGTGGCCGCTTCATGCTGGCGCTGGTCGTGATGTTTGTCTACTTCCTCCTCGTCGGCAAGACCGGCAAGGGCGATATGCTCACCTTTGTCCTCATCTTTGCCGCATTCTATCTCAGCGCAGTTCTACACCACACGCTGTTCTTTACGCATAAGCATAACACAGATGCGGAAAAGAAACCGTAGATTACATTTTATATGATGAATATGAAACAGATTAGAACAATCATCCTCCTGCTGGCGCTTGTCATGCTCCCCCTGGCAACTATGGCCAATGAGGGGGGCAAGGAAGAAAAGCTGGATATCCCCGAGACCGTATTGGAGCACCTCTCTGATGCGTATGAATGGCACATAGCCAGTTACGAGGGGCGTTCGCTCAGTATTCCATTGCCCATCATCGTCAGAAGCGGCGCCACGGGTGAGTGGTTTGTTGGCACCGAGCACTCGCTGCCCGCGCCATTCTTCTTTGATGCCACCCATCATGGCAAGATTTATGAGAAGATGCCCGACGGGACCACCGAGCGCCCTCTGGATTTGAGCATTACCAAGGTGGTGCTGCAGATATGGATAGCCGTGGTTGTCCTGATAGTGATTTTCACCTGTTGCGCTCGTTGGTATCGTCGTCATGATACCCTTAGCGAGGCGCCGAAGGGATTTGTAGGGGCGATGGAGCTCATCGTGATGACCATACATGATGATGTGGTGAAGTCGTCGATAGGAGAAAAGGAGTACAAGCGCTTTGCGCCATATCTGCTCAGCGCCTTCTTCTTCATCCTGACCTGTAACCTCGTGGGACTGGTGCCCTTCTTCCCCGGCGGTGTCAACGTGACAGGCAATATCAATATCACCCTCTTCCTGGCGGTATGCACGATGCTGGCCATCAACCTCTTTGGCAACAAGGAGTATTGGAAAGACATATTGTGGCCCAATGTGCCAATCTTCCTGAAGGCCATTCCATTGATGCCCATCATCGAGATTTTCGGCGTATTTACCAAGCCGTTTGCCCTGATGATTCGTCTCTTCGCCAACATGATGGCAGGTCACGCCGTGATACTCAGCTTCACCTGCGTGATATTCCTGGGATGGACAATGGGCGTGGGCTTCGGTATCGGACTTAACATCTTCAGCGGCCTGATGCTCCTCTTCATGAACTGTCTGGAGCTTCTGGTTGCCTTCGTACAGGCCTACGTCTTCACTCTGCTGAGCGCTGTCTTCATAGGGCTCGCCCACAAGGAAGAAGAGGCCGAATAGAACATGTATATATAATAATGTATAGAACAAGAGAATATTAACAAAACAATTAACAACTAATAAACATTACAACTATGATTATTTCAACTTTATTGGCCGAGGGTCTGGCACAGCTGGGCTGCGGTATTGGTGCTGGTATTTCAGTTATTGGTGCAGGAATTGGTATCGGTAAGATTGGCGGTCAGGCTATGGACGCTATCGCACGTCAGCCCGAGGCTTCAGGTAAGATTATGACCAACATGATTCTTACTTCTGCTTTCGTAGAGGGTTGTGCGCTTTTCGCCATTGCAGCCTGTGCGTTTCTTATCCACTAATAGAAAGGACAGAGTATAATGAATTTGCCATCAATACTGACGCCTGATTTAGGACTGCTGTTCTGGATGGCACTGGCGTTTCTGGTGGTGCTCGTATTCCTTGCCAAGTATGCGCTGCCGGCGATAGTTGGTTCGGTCGAAGGCCGTAAGCAATTTATCGACGACAGCCTGCGCAAGGCCCACGAGGCCACCGAGCGTCTGGAAAATGTCAGACAAGAAGGCGATGCCCTCCTGCAGGAAGCTCGCGCTAAGCAAGCCACTATCCTTCAGGAAGCCGGTGCTGCCCGTGACGCCATCGTCGAGAAGGCTCAGGGTCAGGCCCGCGAAGAGGGTGCTCGTCTACTCTCTGAGGCTCGTCTGCAGATAGAAAGCGAACGCCAGGGAGCCATGCGCGGCATACGTACACAGGTCGCCGAGCTCTCTGTAAAGATAGCCGAGAAGCTGCTGCGTGAAGAATTGTCTGACAATGCCAAACAGATGGAACTGATAGACCGCCTGTTGGACGATATTCCTCAAAATAAAGTAAACTGATAAAGCTATGGATTTAGGAGTGATATCTGTGAGATATGCCCGTGCGCTTCTCAAGAGTGCCACAGCGCTGAAAATCGAGGATAGCGTGTGCCAGGACATGATGTGCCTTGGTCGTAGCTATATCGAGGTTCCCCAGCTTCGCACGGCTATTGCCACCCCCATGCTCCAGCCTGAGAAGAAGGAACTGCTGCTCGTTACGGCAGCCGGCACCGAGCCCACCGAGCTTACCCGCCGCTTCCTCAAACTTGTGCTGAGAGAGGGCCGCGACAACGCTCTGCAGTTTATGGCTGCCTCTTATGTTACACTTTATCGTGAGCAGAAGAATATCACCTGTGGCAGGCTTATCACCGCTACTGCCGTGACTCCCGCTATCGAGGACAAGATGCGGCAGATGGTGGAAAGCAAGACTCGTGGAACTGTGGAATTCAATACTGAGGTCGACCCCGACATCATCGGTGGGTTCATACTCGAATATGACACCTATCGCATGGATGCCAGTGTGAAGACAGGACTCAGGAAGATTCTCGCAGAGTTAAAGTAATTATCTAAATTAACAGGTTGTCTGTCCCGGCGTCCATGCCGGCAGACAGCTCATTAAAACAAATCAACATGTCAGATAAAATAAAACCAAGTGAGGTGTCTGAGGTTCTGCTCCGCCAACTCAACGAGGTTACCAGCAACCAGCAGTTCGAAGAGGTAGGCACCGTGCTTACCGTCGGTGATGGTGTGGCCCGTATCTACGGTCTGCGTAATGCTGAGGCCAACGAGTTGCTTGAGTTTGAAAACGGTACTATGGCTATCGTGATGAACCTCGAGGAAGACAATGTCGGTTGTGTGCTTCTCGGTCCTACCGCCGGTATCAAGGAGGGACAGACAGTCAAGCGTACCCACCGTATTGCATCCATCCGTGTCAACGACAACTTCCTTGGACGTGTAGTCAATCCTTTGGGCCAGCCTATTGACGGTCTTGGAGAGATCGATCTCACCGAGTCGTTTGAGATGCCGCTTGACCGCAAGGCTCCCGGTGTTATCTACCGCCAGCCTGTAAAGGAACCGCTTCAGACCGGACTTAAGGCTGTCGACTCGATGATACCTATCGGCCGTGGCCAGCGTGAGCTTATCATCGGCGACCGTCAGACTGGAAAGACCGCCATCGCTGTCGATACCATTATCAACCAGCGTAGCTTCTACGAGGCTGGCAAACCCGTCTATTGCATCTATGTAGCCATCGGTCAGAAGGCCTCTACAGTAGCTGCATTGGTGCAGAACCTCAAGGAACATGGCGCGTTGCCTTATACCATCATCGTCAGCGCTACCGCCGCCGACCCTGCCGCCATGCAGTACTATGCTCCCTTTGCCGGAGCCGCCATCGGCGAGTATTTCCGCGACCGTGGCCATTCGGCTTTGGTAGTCTATGACGACCTCTCCAAGCAGGCCGTTGCCTATCGTGAGGTATCACTCATCCTCCGCCGTCCTTCCGGCCGCGAGGCTTACCCTGGTGATGTGTTCTATCTGCACTCTCGACTGCTCGAGCGTGCAGCCCGCATCAACAACCAGCAGGAGGTTGCCGAGAAGATGAACGACCTGCCCGAGTGTATGAAGGGCCATGTGCGTGGTGGAGGTTCACTTACCGCCCTGCCTATCATCGAGACCCAGGCCGGCGACGTTTCGGCATATATTCCTACCAACGTGATTTCCATCACCGACGGACAGATATATCTCGAGACCGACCTCTTCAACCAGGGTTTCCGTCCTGCCATCAATGTGGGTATCTCTGTATCCCGTGTGGGTGGTTCGGCACAGATCAAGAGTATGAAGAAGGTAGCCGGTACGCTGAAGATAGATATGGCGCAGTATCGTGAGCTCGAGGCATTCTCCAAGTTCTCGAGCGATATGGACGCTGTGACCGCCATGACCATCGACCGTGGACGCAAGAACAACCAGTTGCTCATCCAGCCCCAGTATTCACCGATGCCCGTGGGCGAGCAGGTGGCTATGCTCTACTGTGGTGTGCATGGTCTGCTCCACGATGTACCCGTAGAGAGTGTCCGCCAGTGTCAGGACCAGTTCCTCGACCAGCTGCGCTCTCAGCATCAGGATATTATCGATACCCTTGCCGAAGGTAAGATTGACGATACCATCACCCACACCATTGAAGAAGTGATGGCAGGCGTCGCCTCGTTGTATAAAGCATAATAGCGTATGGCTTCACTGAAAGAGATAAAGACCCGCATAGCCAGTGTCAATAGCACCCGTAAGATTACGAGTGCCATGAAGATGGTTGCGTCGTCCAAACTTCACCATGCTCAGGTTGCCATCCAGAATATGCTTCCCTACGAAAACCTTCTGGAGCATATCCTCAAGTCGTTCCTCGTTTCCACCCCCGAGGCCACAAGCCTCTTCGAGCAGCGACACAACGAGGTGAAGCGCGTGGCCCTCGTGGTCTATTCGAGCAACAGCTCTCTCTGCGGTGGCTTCAATGCCAACGTGCTCAAGATGATGGAGCAGATAGTTGCCGAGTATCACGACCAGGGCATCACCGATATCGTGGTCTATCCCATAGGCCGAAAGGTGGCTGAGCGCGTGCAGAAGAGAGGGTGGACCTCGGCAGGCGACTTCGTGGCTCTTGCCGACAAGCCCAACGCCCGCGACTGTGCCCTCATCTCGCAGGAGCTTACCCGCAAGTATGCTGCCCACGAGATTGACAAGGTCGAATTGGTCTATCACCATTTCAAGAGCGCCGGTTCGCAGATTCTTACACGCCGTACGTTCCTGCCCATCGACCTCTCTACCGAGAAGATTGGTGTGATGAACGACCGCGACCTTACCTCCAATGTGGCCACAGCCAAGGCGCAGGAGTATCTGCGTAAGCGCGACAAGCAGCGTCAGCATGTAGTGACCGAGGCAAAGCCCCTCAACGACAACTTCCTGGTCGAGCCCAATCTGGAGTATGTTCTCCAGGCGCTGGTTCCCAAGTTGCTCAATCTGATGGTCTATACCGCCTTGCTCGACAGTATCGCCTCCGAGCATGCCGCCCGCATGGTGGCCATGCAGACGGCTACCGACAATGCCGACGAGCTGCTCCGCCAGTTGCGCCTGCAGTACAACAAGAGCCGACAGGCTGCCATTACCAGCGAACTTCTTGATATCGTAGGTGGGTCGGTCAACAACTAACCATCCACCACCGATATTCTGCAAACAATAAAGCGTGAGACCTTCCACCACCGTGGATAGCGTCTCACGCTTTTGGTTGATATGCCCCGTTGTCAACGCAGAGATGCAGCAACTTGCATCAACCTCAGTTCTCATGCCGCATAAGGTGTGAGAGACCTCTTTCCCCATCATCTTTGCATGCCCCGGCCTTCCCGTTAGCCTTTTTTTCCTGCACCAGGTAAAAATATACGGATGGCCGGGGCATTGTGTCTGATTTTTTTGTTAATTTTGTTGAGCCGTCCAGTGTTGCCATGAGGTTCGCAGCGCGCCTTACGCCTCCCGACGGTATCGCCACACCCCGTATGGTCACACCTTATTATATATAGTATGCAACAACTCATCTCCTTATACCGCCAGTGGCGCGGAGCCGATCCCGCCCATGTAGAGCAGTTGGCTGGCGCCGGCAGCAATCGTGTCTACTATCGTTTTACCGATGCCGACGGGCTCACGGTGATAGGCGTTGTGGGCACCAGCCGCGACGAGAACCATGCCTTCATCAGCCTTACCCGCCATTTCTGCAACCGCCAACTGCCCGTGCCTGCCATCCTGGCTGTGGCCGACGACGAGCTGCGCTATTTGCAGACCGACCTGGGCTCCACCTCCCTTTTTGACGCCCTTAGGGGCGGTCGCGAGGCTGGCGGACGCTACACCCAGGCCGAGCGCCAGCTCCTTGTGCGCACCATCCGCCAACTCCCCAACATCCAGTTGCGCGGTGCGCGCGGCCTTGATTGGTCGGTGTGCTATCCGCAGCCCGAGTTCAATGAAGAGAGTGTGCTCTTCGACCTCAATTACTTCAAGTACTGCTTCCTCAAAGCCACCGAGCTCGACTTTCATGAGCTCAAACTCGAAGCCTGCTTTCGTATGTTCGCCCGCGACCTTACCTCCGAGCCGTCCGAGAGTTTCCTCTACCGAGACTTTCAGGCACGCAACGTGATGCTCGATGACGATGGCAATCCTCATTTCATCGACTACCAGGGTGGCCGTCGTGGTCCCTACTATTATGACCTCGCCTCCTTCCTTTGGCAGGCATCGGCGCGCTATCCCGCCAAGCTCCGCCGCGAGTTGGTCTATGAGTATTACCAGTCGCTGAGCCAGTATACCGAGGTGCCGTCTGTGCGCCACTTTGCCGAGCGGCTCTCCCTCTTTGTGCTCTTCCGCACCCTCCAGGTGCTGGGAGCCTATGGCTTCCGCGGCTATTTTGAGCGCAAGCGCCACTTCATCGACAGCATCCCCCCAGCCATCGACAATCTGCGCGAGCTGCTGCGTGTGCGCCACCTCTTCCCCTATCCCTACATGATGGATATGCTCGAGCGGCTCACCCTCCTTCCTGCCTTCACGCGGATAGAGCAGGCGGCAGCCAACCGTGCCGACGGCTTCCGCACCGCCGACACCAATGTCTACGCAGCCCACCCGCAGGACGGCCCCGCCACCTTCTCCAAGTACGACGGCAAGGGCCCGCTCGTGGTGCGTGTCTTCAGCTTCTCCTATCGCAAGGGCATACCCGCCGACGATAGCGGCAATGGCGGAGGATATGTCTTCGACTGTCGCAGCACCCACAATCCCGGGCGTTATGAGCCTTACAAGAAACTTACAGGCCTCGACGAGCCCGTCATCCGTTTTCTCGAGGACGACGGCGAGATACTTACCTTCCTCGACAGCGTGTATCGGCTTGCCGATGCCCATGTAGAGCGCTATCTGCAGCGCGGCTTTACCGACCTCATGTTCAGTTTCGGCTGCACTGGAGGCCAGCACCGCAGCGTCTACAGCGCCCAGCATCTGGCAGAGCATCTGCACGACAAGTTTGGCATCGAGGTGCGCATCTGCCACCGTGAGCAGGGCATCACCCAGACCCTCGTCCGCAAGTAGGCGCCCCTCCCTCCTCCCTTGCCGATTATCCCCATACGCCTCGCTGCCACAGCGGGGCGTTTTTTGATTATGCCCTTTCTCCCCGCCTTCATCTACAACTTGAGTTCGGGGCGTGAATTATCCAGTTCGGGGTTTGCAACCCATAATGCAAGGCGTGAAATACTGAAATCACACCACGCAATATACATGAACGCCACCTCGGCAGACTTTAGCCCGATGCCCGACGGGATAGGCCAGACTGGGGCAGTGCCGACTATAGCCGGCAGCCCTCTCTGCCCTGCTGCGCCATGCGTCGTGGTGACGGCCCCATGGCAGAAAAAAAACTGCCCCGCCTTTGCTTTATATCCCAATTTTGTATAACTTTGCATTCGGTTGGCAGAAGGCACACGCTTGTGCCTCTTCGCCATTTTAATAGGACTAAAAGTAGTAGAAATGGAATATATGTCACAAGAGGGCTACGACAAACTGGTAGCCGAACTGCGCGAACTCGAACTTGTCAAACTGCCAGAGGTGCGCGAGGCCATCGCCGAGGCGCGCGACAAGGGCGACCTGAGTGAAAACTTTGAGTATCATGCCGCCAAGCGCGAGCAGGGTCGTCTGCTCAGCCGCATCCGTTTCAAGCGTCGCGTCCTCGAGAATGCCCGCGTCATCGACCGGTCTGCCATCCGCCACACGGGTATCGGACTGCTCAGCGTGGTCACGCTTACCAATGTGGCCAACGGTGCCCACATGACCTACACCATCGTGAGTCCCCACGAAGCCAACATGAGCGAAGGCAAGATTTCGCTCAAGTCGCCTATCGCCCAAGCCCTGCTCAACCACCAGGCCGGCGACACGGTCGAGGTGAGCGTGCCTGCCGGCAAGATTACCTTGCGTATCGACGAGGTGACTCTGTAGCCGCCGCTGCATGGTGCTGATAACCATGCAGCCTTCGGCGTTGCGCCGCTCCTGCCCGACGGTCGGAAAAATGGTGGTGGCGGGGCAAATAATTCTATCTTTCTTCTTCTTTTCCCAGATTTTGGCGTAACTTTGCATCATGATGCAAGCAATGATTTTTGCCGCCGGACTGGGTACGCGCCTCAAACCATTGACCGACACCATGCCCAAGGCGCTGGTCGAGGTGGGAGGCGAGCCGCTCATCAAGCGTGTCATCCTGAGGCTCAAGGAGGCCGGGTTCACCCGCGTGGTCGTCAATGTGCACCATTTCGCCGACCAGATTGTAGACTATCTCGCCGCCCAGCAGGGCTTCGGTATCGACGTGCGCATCAGCGACGAGCGTAGCCAGCTGCTCGAAACCGGCGGTGGCATCAAGCATGCCGCATCTCTCTTCGACACCACTTCCCCCATTCTTATTCACAACGTAGACATACTGAGCAATGTCGACTTGCGCCGTTTCTACGACAGCGCCCAGGGCGATGCCACGCTGCTGGTAAGCCCCCGGCAGACCAAGCGCTATCTGCTCTTCGACGCTGCCCGCGATTGCCGGCTCATGGGGTGGACCAATATAGACACCCACGAGGTGCGCTCGCCCTATGCCCACCTGCAGGTCGATGCTTGCGAGCCCTACGCTTTCTCGGGCATCCATGTCTTCAGTCCGCACCTCTTCCCCCATTTCGACGAGATGCCCGACAGGTTTGGCATCATCGATTTCTATCTGCGCTATTGTGAGCGTTGCTCCATACACGGATACGTGAAGCGCGACCTCAGGCTGATGGATGTGGGCAAGATGGAAACCATAGCCCAGGCCGAAGAGTTTCTCAAGACACTATAAACCACAATAATATTCAGTATAATGCAACAGAAGATAGTAATTCTCGATTTCGGTTCACAGACCACGCAGCTTATCGGCCGCCGTGTGCGTGAGCTCGACACCTTCTGCGAGATACTGCCTTACAACAAGTTCCCCAAGGACGACCCCTCTGTCATCGGTGTCATCCTGAGCGGTTCGCCCT
The DNA here is from genome assembly GCF_002251325.1 of Prevotella sp. P4-67. Taxonomy (NCBI): domain Bacteria; kingdom Pseudomonadati; phylum Bacteroidota; class Bacteroidia; order Bacteroidales; family Prevotellaceae; genus Prevotella; species Prevotella sp. P4-67. The sequence goes on along the minus strand of NZ_NPJL01000014.1, from coordinate 86,807 downwards.
ATTCGGTGCACGACCCCGAGGCTTTCCAGGTAGACCTGAGCCAGTTCATAGGTCGTCTGCCCGTGCTTGGCATCTGCTACGGAGCCCAGTTCATCTCCCATACTCTGGGTGGTAAGGTAGAGAAGGCCGACTCGCGTGAGTATGGCCGCGCCCATCTGCAGACAGTAGATACCCACAATGCCCTCTTCAAGGGCTTTGAGCAGAACTCACAGGTATGGATGAGCCATGGCGACACCATCACTGCCATCCCCGAAGGTTTCGAGGTGATAGCCTCGACCGCCGATGTCAAGTATGCTGCCTATGCCAGCACCAAGCAGCCTGTCTGGGCTGTGCAGTTCCATCCCGAAGTGTTCCACTCGGTACAGGGAACGCAGTTGCTGCGCAACTTCGTGGTAGACATCTGCGGCTCACGTCAGGACTGGAGCGCCGCCTCGTTTGTAGATACCACCGTGGCTGAGCTCAAGCGCCAGCTGGGCGAAGACCGCGTCATCCTGGGTCTCTCCGGCGGTGTCGACTCGTCGGTGGCAGCCATGCTGTTGCACCGCGCCATCGGTCACAACCTCACCTGTATCTTCGTAGACCACGGCATGCTGCGCAAGAACGAGTTCATCGATGTGATGAATGACTACAAGTGTCTCGGTCTCAACGTGGTGGGCGTCGACGCCAGTGACAAGTTCTTTGCCGACCTTGCCGGCGTGACCGACCCCGAGCAGAAGCGCAAGATTATAGGCCGTGATTTCGTCGAGGTCTTCAATGCCGAGGCCAAGAAGATAGAAGGTGCCAAGTGGCTGGCTCAGGGAACCATCTATCCCGACCGTATCGAGAGTCTCAATATTACCGGCAAGGTCATCAAGAGCCACCACAATGTGGGTGGACTGCCCAAGGAGATGCATCTGCAGCTCTGCGAGCCTCTGCAGTGGCTGTTCAAGGACGAGGTGCGCCGTGTGGGCCGCCAGTTGGGTATGCCCGAGCATCTCATCACCCGTCATCCCTTCCCCGGACCGGGTCTGGCTGTGCGCATCCTTGGCGATATCACCCGCGAGAAGGTGCGCATCCTGCAGGACGCCGATGATATCTACATCCGCGGTCTGCGCGAGTACAAGGTTCGTCTCTCCGGCGAGGAGGCACGCAAGGTGCTGGCTGCCGGAGTGCCCGCCCAGATGACCGACGGCGAAATCGAGGTGTCGCTCTACGACCAGATATGGCAGGCAGGCACCGTGCTGCTCTCTACCGTGCGCAGCGTGGGCGTGATGGGCGACGAGCGCACCTATGAGCACCCTGTGGCTCTGCGCGCTGTGACCTCTACCGACGCCATGACTGCCGACTGGGCTCATCTGCCTTACGACTTCATGGCTCGCGTGAGCAACGAGATTATCAACAAGGTGAGAGGTGTCAACCGCGTCTGCTACGACATCTCGTCCAAACCACCTTCGACCATCGAGTGGGAGTAAGCTCACCACTCACGTGTCGCTATAGGGAAGCCCTGCTGCTTATGGGCAGGGCTTCCTTTATCTCCAAACCTTCAAAGACCTGTTGACAGACAAATGCAAAAGACCTTTATCCTTACAGTGATACTGCTCCTGATGCCCCTGATGGCGATGCGGGCGCAGAACCGTACGTTCATGCTCATGGAGCAGAACCCCGAGTATGGCCAGCAGTACTGGTTCTCCAGTGGTGTGGGCAATGAGTTGGACTGTGACAAGATTAAGCAGCACTGGAACAATGACCGCTATATCACCGCAGTGGCCTATACCGAGAACGGGTGGTCGGTGGCCATGAGCAAGGACTCCAAATTCAGCAATCAGTCTTACAAGTATTCGGGTGATTTCCCCCGTGACTGGATCAAGGAAAAGTGGGACGCTGGCTACTATATTACTGCCATCACTTGTAATCAGAGTAAGTGGTTTGTGGTAATGTCTAAGTACCAGGGTTACACCGATCAGAGCTATAAGCATGCCACGCTGAGCGAACTCAAGACCTGGTATGACCAGAAGCGTAGCGCGGGCTACTTTCTTACCCAGGCCACTTACAGCTCGGGCAAATGGTGGTGGGTAGTAACCCGTGGCACCAATATAGAGACTCAGGGCTATACTTGGGCTACCGACGGCGATGTGGGCAGCGAGGTGAAAAAGATTTGGAACAAGGGTTATCGCTTGCATTTGGTCGAATATGGCGGTGGACAGTATCTCCTGGCTTATGGCAAACTGAAAGGGCGTACTCCGCAGCAGTCATATAACATAGATTGTAACGGCGTGACGGCTTGGCTTAGCAAGAACTGGGATAATGGCATGAAGCTACACTATATAGGTGGTGGCAACCCGGAGAGCCAGGCTAACAATGTCGCTTCTAACCAGAGTAACAATGGCTACTCTACCACCTATCAGCCTGGTAACAACAGCTGGCGCGAGGAACTGCCTGGCGGTGGCTTTAGGCAGAACACCCGTCAGGCCGATGGCTCTATTATCTCTATTACATCTACTCCCTGTCTGTGGTGTCATGGCACCAAGGTATGTGGTATCTGTCATGGGCTCGGTGGAACTTACGGCCGTGCCTATGGTGGCATGTGGTATCCCTGTAAGAGTTGTGCCGGAAGCAAGGTGTGTCAGAATTGTCATGGTCAGGGGTATAGTACCTTTACCAGTACGGTCTATCCAGATGGCAGTGGGGTAGGGTACGACCAGAACGGGCGTATCACCGTGACCGACGGGCGTGGTGGGGGCAGCGGAGGCAGTCGTTCGTCATCGCGCGACAATGGGCGCAGCAGCAACCGCCGTGGTACCTGTCCCAAGTGTGGCGGCACGGGCTACGACCCTGTTGCCCATCAGTACGCAGCTGGTTCGAGTATGGCCCCTTATCACAATTCGGGCGGCACTACCTGCTATATCTGCAGCCGAGCTACCGACCATTACCATTATCGCTGCCTGGAGTGTAAGCGACATTAAGGCGCCCTGCGATATTATAAGCGACAAGTGGATGGCGAACAGTCAGTGTCAATAGGCTGACTGTTCGCCATTTGTTTTTTGTGGATAGCTTCAACTGGATGGCGCGAGGGAGTGGGCTGCCCCATCATTTGAGGCGCGTGGTTATCTTTGTAGCGACAGGAGTTGTATCTCCAGATGCTTGTCAGGGCGTATGTAGATGTTGCGCACCAGCCATGTATGCTTCATATCGGCGTCGTCCATCCATACGTAGGTGGTGGTGAGCGGGGCGGCTACCATCAGCCGGTTGGTGGCGGGGTCGGCAAAGGAGTAGGGGATATCGCTTACGTTCTTCAGCGCCACCTCTATCTTGCCCTTGCGCGTGCGTCCGGTCTTCTCGGCGGTCACCGATGCGCGCAGCAGCGGCTCGACATACTCCTTGCGGCCGGCGAGCGTATTGTCGGAGTAGGCCACCGAGCGGCGGGCGAAGAGTGCTTCGCGGATGGCAGCCACGCTGTTGTCGCGGGCAAAAATGAGCGTCATGGGGCGATGGGCGCGCTTCAGGTCGAAACGCCAGGCGATGGGCCAGTGGCAGTCGGTGGCGCCGATGGGCGTCAGGTTGTAGTCGTAGACATAATCGATGGCGCGCGGGTAGAACTCGAAGTCGTTGAAGATTTCTACGCCATGTACGCGTCCTTTCTTGATTTGTCCGATGAGCCACTGCGAGAACTCGCTGTCCTTGTCGGGCCATCCCGGATGGTTGGCGGTCACCCACACGCTGTCGGCTTGAGCCACAGCCAGCACACTGTCGGCCTGGTGTGCGGTCACGTCGTCGGTGCGGGGGAAGTAGCGGTTGTTGTCGGTGGTAAACAGGAGGTTGATGTGCCCCACGTCCTTGAAGTTGGCCCTCCACGCCATGCTCGTGAGCTCGGCGCCGCGTATCAGCGTGATGCCTCTGTCCTCGGCGTCCTTCACCGCCTGCAGATGGGAAATGTTGCCGTCTGGGTTCTTATTGTATCGCGGCATGGGCTGATGGTCTGTGAGCGCTATAGCGTCCAATCCCTCCTGATAGGCTTCCCAAACTCGGAAGTAGGGAGCCACTCCACCGTCGCTCTGATGCGTGTGCAGGTGCAGGTCGGCCTTGATGGTGCGGTAACCGAGGATGTCGGGAATGTGGATGGTACCTCGCTCATGCGGATTGAGGTATCCCTGGAACGTGCGGTACTGGATAGTGTCTGTCTGGGCTATGCCCGGCAGTGTGGCAGCCATCGCGGCAGCCAGCAAAATCATTTTTTTCATGAAATGTAAAAGGTTAAATGAATTATAGGTAAATGGCGGCTCCATCAGTACATGAGCCGTCTATGCCTGTTGGTGGATTAGTGTCTATTTTTTATCCTTGAGCAAGTCGCGGATTTCTGTAAGCAGTTTCTCTTCGGCAGAGGGTGCTGGCGGAGTGGCTGGCTTTGCCGGCTCTTCGGCCTTCTTGCGTGCCAGATGGTTGATGCCCTTGACCATCATGAATATACACAGTGCGATGATGACAAAGTCGAAGGTGGTCTGGATGAAGTTGCCATAGTTGATGGTGGCTGGCTCGAGCTGCTCTATGCCCAAGTCCATGGTGGGCAGCGTCACTTTGAGGTCGGAGAAGTTTACGCCGCCTATAAGCCAACCTATTGGAGGCATAATGATATCATTGACGAGCGAAGATACGATTTTGCCGAATGCGCCGCCGATGATAACACCGACAGCCATATCTACGGCATTTCCCTTGACGGCAAACTCCTTGAATTCGTTGATAAATTTACTCATAATGTTGCTCTTATTATTAATAATGTGTATGATAACACTTGAATTTTGCAAAGTCGAGTTGTCAGTATTGCCCTCCACGGTTCCCAGCCTTATGAAAATCTCGGGCAAGATGCTTTTTTTAATTTATTTAATACTCGTTTCGACTGCAAATATAGGAAATAATTTGTACCTTTGCGCCTGTAATAAAGAAAATTTGCATCAGAGCAATAAAATATTTACATAACCCTTTTAATTAAGTAAAAGTAAAATGACTAAAATTGGTATTAACGGATTTGGCCGTATCGGTCGTTTCGTATTCCGCGCAGCTCAGACTCGCGATGACATCCAGGTTGTAGGTATCAATGACCTCTGCCCCGTAGACTACTTGGCTTACATGCTCAAGTATGACACTATGCACGGTGCGTTCAAGGGCACAATCGAGGCTGATGTTGAGAACAGCCTTCTGATTGTAAACGGTCAGAAGATTCGTGTTACCGCTGAGCGCAACCCCGCTGACCTGAAGTGGAACGAGGTTGAGGCTGAGTACGTAGTTGAGTCAACTGGTCTCTTCCTGACTCAGGAGAAGGCTCAGGCTCACATCCAGGCTGGTGCTAAGTACGTTGTTATGTCAGCTCCTTCAAAGGACGCTACTCCAATGTTCGTATGCGGTGTAAACTTCGACAAGTATGAGAAGGGTACACAGTTTGTTTCTAACGCTTCTTGCACCACAAACTGCTTGGCTCCTATCGCAAAGGTTCTGAACGACAAGTTCGGTATTACTGACGGTTTGATGACAACTGTTCACTCTACTACCGCTACACAGAAGACTGTTGACGGTCCCTCTATGAAGGACTGGCGTGGTGGCCGTGCTGCTTCTGGCAACATCATCCCCTCTTCTACAGGTGCTGCTAAGGCTGTAGGTAAGGTTATCCCCGAGCTGAACGGTAAGCTGACCGGTATGTCTATGCGTGTTCCTACTCTGGACGTATCTGTAGTTGACCTGACTGTAAACCTCGCTAAGCCCGCTACCTATGCTGAGATTTGTGCAGCTATGAAGGAGGCTTCTGAGGGTGAACTGAAAGGTGTACTCGGTTACACTGAGGACGCTGTGGTTTCTTCTGACTTCCTCGGTGATACTCGTACTTCTATCTTCGACGCCAAGGCTGGTATCGCTCTTACCGATACATTCGTAAAGGTTGTATCTTGGTATGACAACGAGATCGGTTACTCTAACAAGGTGCTCGAGCTCATCGCTCACATGAAGAAGGTTAACGGTTAATTGATAATCGTAGACATAAGTACAGGCCGTCCAGCATTGCTGGACGGCTTTTTTTATACCCTTGTGTGAGCCCAGGGGCATCTCGGTGGTAAAAATCAGGGCGATTTATTTTGTATTTTTATTGGTTTGCATTACCTTTGTAGCAGATAGACAGCCCTTTGGCCTTGATGAGAGGTGTAGTGTAAGCAGGGCGAAGCTGTCGCAGAAAGAAGCAAATGCAGAAGATGATTACCATATTGGGTCCTACGGCGTCGGGCAAAACCAGTCTGGCTGCCGCCCTTGCCGCGCGTATCGATGCCGAGATTATCAGTGCCGACTCGCGTCAGGTGTATCGTGGCATGACCATCGGCACGGGCAAAGACCTCGACGACTACCGTCAGGGCGACCGCGTGATACCTTACCACCTGATAGATATTTGTGAACCCGGTACCAAGTATAACCTCTTCCAGTATCAGCAGGACTTCCACCTTATTTATAATAATATAGTGGCGCGCGGGGTGCGTCCTATTCTCTGCGGAGGTACGGGTCTCTATATTGAGAGTGTGCTCAAGGGTTACGCCCTGTCGCCCGTGCCACAAAACCAGGCATTGCGTGATGAGCTGGCAGACAAGTCGCTCGCCGAACTCACCGAAATGCTTGAAGACCTGAAGCATCGCAACCATTCGGTGATGCACAACCGGACTGATGTGGACACCGCGCAGCGCGCCATACGCGCCATAGAGATAGAGACCTATAATCTCGAGCACCCCACAGACAACCGCACGCTGCCACCCATAGACTCGGTCATCATCGGAGTGGACATCAATCGCGAGGAGCGTCGCCGCAAGATAACGCAGCGTCTCAAGCAGCGCCTCGAAGAGGGTATGGTCGACGAGATACGCCAGTTGCTCGACCGTGGAATCGCCCCCGAGAATCTTATTTACTATGGTCTGGAATACAAGTTCGTCACCGAGTATGTCATCGGCAAAACCAGTTACGAGGAGATGTTCCGCCAGCTGGAGATAGCCATCCACCAGTTTGCCAAGCGGCAGATGACATGGTTCAGAGGTATGGAGCGCCGCGGCTTTACCATCCACTGGATAGATGCCCTTGACCCCATGGACAGCAAGGTGGCACAGATTATGGACATAGCACATATACAGCCCTAATATAAATAATGTAGAGAAATGGCAGTCAACGAAAACAAATGGGGAGTCATCTATTGCCCCAAACACACTTTCCGCAACAAGTCGCGATGGGATGTCATCGAGCGAGTGTTGCGTGCCCATCGCATAGACTATGACTATGTGCACAGCGAGAGTGCAGGTAGCGTGGACAGATTGGTCAAGATGATGGTCAACAACGGTTACCGCACTATCATCATCGCTGGTGGCGACTCTGCCCTCAACGATGCCGTCAACAGCCTGATGCAGTTTGACGCCGAGGTGCGCCAGCGCGTCTCTCTCGGTGTTATCCCCAATGGTACGATGAATGACTTTGCCCATTACTGGGGTTTCCGTGAGGGCGAGGTTGAGCAGACTGTCGACTGGCTCTGTCAGCGCCGCGTGCGCCGGATTGACGTTGGCCGCATCAACTATCGCAACCGGCATGGCGAGGCTTGTCACCGCTACTTCCTCAACTGCGTCAACGTGGGACTTATTGCCGCCATCATGAATATGCGCAGTCAGACGCGCCAACTCTTGGGTTCGCGCACCCTGTCATTCATCTTCTCCTTTATCCTCATGATATTCCAGCGTCTGGAGTACAAGATGCGTCTGCGTATCAATGATGACAAGATAGAACGCAAGGTGATGACGGTGTGTGTGGGCAATGCCCTTGGCTACGGACAGACTCCCAACGCCGTGCCCTACAATGGCCTGCTCGATGTGTCGGTGGTCTATCATCCCGAGATTACCCAACTCTTTGAGGGATGGTATCTCTTCCTGCGCGGCAAGTTCCTCAACTCGCGCAGCGTTCATCCCTACCGCACGCGCGAGGTAACTTTCGACGAGATATCCCAGTCGCTGGTTAGCGTCGATGGCCGTCTGATGAACAGTCCCATGGCTCCCCTCAAGGTGAGGGTAGAGCAGGAGGTCATCAACTTTCTCATCCCCGAGTAGGCGATAACTCCCACACTCAGAATAACGCAAAGGCATGCCCTATATATAATAGGTGGCATGCCTTTGTTGGTATATTTCATCGGCGGAAATGACATCAACTCTCGGGCGGTTATCTATAATACTGCCGAATTTATTGTTTTTTTGCAAATAGTTTATGAAAAATTTGCTTATCTGCATGGAATGTAGTATTTTTGAATGAGCATAAGCGAGCGCTCGTCGCTTGCTTCTAAAAACGAACAACTATTAATTAAATCTTGACATAAGTTTATGAGTTATCTTAAGTTTGAGAAAACTCTTATGACTAACCTCGAAGAGTCGTTGCCAAAGGAGTTGCTACGCACCAACCGCTCGGGAGCCTACTCGTGTTCCACCGTGGTAGAGTGTAACACTCGCAAGTATCATGGACTGCTTGTCGTGCCCGTTCCCGAGCTCGACGACGAGAACCATGTACTGCTTTCGTCGCTCGACGTGACAGTGATACAGCATGGAGCCAAGTTCAACCTGGGTCTCCATAAGTATCAGGGCAACAACTTCAGTCCCAAGGGTCATAAGTATATTCGTGAGTTTGATTGTGACAAAGTACCCACCACGCTGTATCGCGTCGGTGGCGTAATCCTTAAGCGCGAAGTGGTGTTCCAGCATTATGAGGACCGCATCCTTATCCGCTACACGCTGGTAGATGCCCACTCTGCCACCACGCTGCGTTTCCGTCCGTTCCTGGCTTTCCGCAGTGTGCGCCAGTTTACCCATGAGAATTCGGTGGCTTCGCGCGAGTATTTTCAGGTAGACAATGGCATCAAGACCTGTATGTATGCCGGCTACCCCGACCTCTATATGCAGTTCTCCAAGAAGAACGAGTTTCACTTCGTTCCCGACTGGTACCGCGGAGTCGAATATCCCAAGGAGCAGGAGCGTGGCTACGCTTCCAATGAGGACCTCTACGTGCCCGGATATTTCGAGATGAACATCAAGAAGGGCGAGAGCATCGTCTTTGCCGCTTCCACATCGCAGAGCAAGACCTCCGGTCTGAAGCGGTTGTTCGATGCCGAAGTCGAAGAGCGCACCCCACGCGACAACTTCTTCCACTGTCTCGTCAATGCCGCCCACCAGTTCCATATCCATGAGAAGAACGACGACCGATATATCCTTGCCGGTTATCCTTGGTTCAAGAGCCGCGCCCGCGATACGTTCATCGCACTGCCTGGTCTCACTCTCTCCATCGAGGAAGACGAGTACTTCGACCTGGTGATGAAGACTGCCGAGGTGGCGCTGCGCGAGTTTATGGAAGGCAAGCCCATCACCAAGCATATCTATGAGATAGAGCAACCCGATGTGCCCCTCTGGGCTATCTGGGCCATCCAGCAGTACGCCAAGGAGTGTGGCCGCGAGAAGTGTGCCAAGAAGTATGGCGCCCTTGTCATCGATATTCTCAAGTATATCGAGAGCGACGGCCATCCTAACCTCAAGCTCCACGACAACGGCTTGCTCTATGCGCAGAGTTCGCATGGCGAGGCCATCACCTGGATGAACTCCGTGGCCAACGGCCGTCTCGTTGTTCCCCGTACAGGCTACATCGTCGAGTTCAACGCCCTGTGGTACAATGCGCTGCTCTTCGGTGCCTCTCTTCTCGATGAGGGCAATGCCGTGCGCGAACACCTTCAGGCTGTTGCCGCCAATGCCAAGCAGTCATTCCTCGATACATTCCTCAATGAGTATGGCTATCTCTACGACTATGTCGATGGCTATATGGTCGATTGGAGTGTGCGTCCTAACATGATTTTCCCCGTAGCTTTTGACTATTCGCCCCTCAATCAGGAGCAGAAGAAGAGCGTGCTTGACATCTGTACCCGTGAACTGCTCACGCCAAAGGGTCTGCGTACGCTTTCGCCCAAGAGTGGTGGCTACAACCCCATGTATGTAGGTCCTCAGTCACAGCGCGACTATGCTTATCACCAGGGTACGGCATGGCCTTGGCTCGGCGGCTTCTATATGGAGGCTTGTCTGCGCCTCTACAGGCGCACCCGTCTGAGCTTCATCGAGCGCCAGATGGTGGGCTACGAAGACGAAATGTCTAACCATTGCATCGGAACTATCCCCGAGCTCTTCGATGGCAACCCGCCATTCCAGGGCAGAGGCGCTATCTCGTTTGCCATGAACGTGGCAGAGATTCTCAGGGCAATGGAGTTGCTGGAAAAGTATTCATATAAATAATAGGAGGACCGCAAATGAAAGTTTTAATGTTTGGTTGGGAGTATCCTCCTCATGTATATGGTGGACTGGCTACCGCCAACTATGGTATATCTCAAGGTCTGCATGCCCAGGGTGATATAGAGACGATACTCTGTCTGCCCAAACCCTGGGGCGATGAAGACCGCAGCGCCGCCAATATCGTGGCGATGAACTGTGTGCCTATCGCCTGGCGCGATGTCGATTACGACTATGTGAAGAACAAGGTGGGTAACATTATGGACCCCGACCTCTACTTCCGCCTGCGCGACCACATCTATTCTGATTTCAATTATATGCACGTCAATGACCTCGGTGCGATGGAGTTTGCCGGTGGATATCCCTCCAATCTCCATCAGGAAATCAATAACTATTCGATTATCGCTGGAGTCGTTGCCCGCACGTTCGATTACGACATCATCCATGCCCACGACTGGCTTACCTATCCCGCCGGCATCCATGCCAAGAAGGTTTCGGGCAAGCCACTGTGCATCCATGTCCATGCCACCGACTTCGACCGTAGCCGTGGCAAGGTCAACCCTACAGTCTTCTCGATAGAGAAAGACGGTATGGACAACGCCGACTGCATCATGTGCGTATCTGAGCTTACCCGCCAGACCGTCATCAACCAGTATCATCAGGACCCCCGCAAGTGCTTCACCGTGCACAACGCTGTGTATCCCCTGCGTCAGGAGCTGGCCGATATTCCTCGTCCCGACCACACCGGAAAGGAGAAGGTAGTGACATTCCTTGGCCGCATCACCATGCAGAAGGGACCTGAGTATTTTGTTGAAGCCGCCAACCTCGTGCTCCACCGCACCCGCAACGTGCGTTTCTGCATGGCCGGTTCGGGCGATATGATGGACCAGATGATTTACCTCGCCGCCGAGCGCGGCATTGCCGACCGTTTCCACTTCCCTGGCTTCATGCGCGGCAAGCAGGTCTATGAGTGTCTCAAGGACTCTGATGTCTACGTGATGCCTTCAGTGAGCGAGCCTTTCGGTATCTCTCCGCTCGAGGCGATGCAGTGTGGCACTCCTTCTATCATCAGTAAGCAGAGCGGTTGTGCCGAGATACTCAACAACTGTATCAAGGTAGACTACTGGGACATCCACGCCATGGCCGACGCCATCTACTCCATATGCCACAATGAGAGCCTCTTCCATTATCTGCAGACCGAAGGCAAGAACGAGGTCGACCAGATTACTTGGGAGAAGGTAGGCGCATGGATACGAGAACTATATGAGCGCACGCTCAATGGCAATAACTAACAACTAACAAACAACGATTATGAAGACAATTTGTTTATATTTCGAAATACATCAGATTACACATCTTAAGAGATACCGCTTCTTTGATATCGGTACCGACCATTATTACTATGATGACTACGAGAACGAGCGCGATATCACCGATATCGCCGAGCGTAGCTACATGCCCGCCCTCAATGCCCTTGGCGAAATGATTAAGGAGCATGGCAAGGCCTTCAAGGTAGCCTTCTCGCTCTCGGGCGTAGGTATCGAGCAGCTGGAGATGCACGCACCCCAGGTGCTTGCCAAGCTGCAGGAGCTCAATGACACCGGCTGCGTGGAGTTCCTCGCCGAGCCTTATTCTCATGGCCTCTCATCACTGGCCAATGAGGAGAGCTTCATCACCGATGTCAAGAAGCAGGTGGAGAAAATCAAGGAGTACTTCAACCAGTCTCCCAAGGTGCTGCGCAATTCCGGCCTCATCTATAGCGATGACATCGGTATGCAGGCAGCCAACATGGGCTTCAAGGGCATGCTCACCGAGGGTGCCAAGCATGTGTTGGGATGGAAGTCTCCCCACTACATCTACCACTGTGCCCTCAACCCCAAGCTCAAGTTGCTCTTGCGCGACGTCAACCTTAGCGACGACATCTCTCTGCGTTTCAACAACAGCGACTGGGAGGGCTACCCACTCTTCGCCGACAACTATATCCGCAAGATAGCCGAGTGTCCCGAGGAAGAGCAGTTCTATGGCATCTTCATGAACCTCTCTGCCATCGGCGTGGCCCAGCCTCTGTCGAGCAACATCCTCGAGTTCTTCAAGGCATTGCCCGCCTGCGCCAAGGCACAGGGCATCACCTTCTCCACTCCTTCAGAGGTGTGCGCCAAGATGAAGTCTGTGGGTCAGCTCGATGTTCCCGATACTCTCTCATGGATGGACGAGGAGCGCGATGTGTCTTGCTGGCTGGGTAACCCCATGCAGCGCGAGGCTTTCAACAAGCTCTACAGCGTAGCCGACCGCGTGCGCATCGCCAACGACCCACGTATCAACCAGGACTGGGACTATCTGCAGGCTACCAATAACTTCTACTTCATCTCCACCAAACCTTCGGGAGTGGCAGTGGATAGAGGTATCTATGCCAGCGCCTTCGATGCGTTCACCAACTATATGAACATCCTCGGCGACTTTATCAACCGTGTCAACAACCTTTATCCTGAGGACATTGACAATGAGGAACTCGAGTCGCTGCTTACCACTATCCGCAACCAGGGCGACGAGATAGAGCTCAAGGATAAAGAGATAGTACGTCTGCAGGCAAAGATTGAAAAGATTGAGGCTGCCAGCGAGAAGCTGCGTGAGCAGGTTGAGGCCAAGACCGCCAAGAAGGCTGCTCCCAAGGCCAAAGCTGCTGCCAAACCTAAGGCTGCCGCCAAGCCCAAGGCTGTGAAGGCCAAGGAAGAGAAGCCTAAGGCAGAAAAGTAAACCAAGCCAAGACCCTCGACCGCAGATAGCGGCAATAGAGGACCAACGGGTACCCTCATAAGTTAAGTGTGACGCACCTTGTGCGTCTGCCACAGAGCGCGAACCATCGTTCCCTCTATGCCAGACACATCAGGGTGCGTTTTTTGTATATCCCTTGCCACGCCTTGTTTCTTCGCTAATGCCGCGGGAGACTTGGTGGTGAAACTTGCCAGTAAAAAGGTAGGAACAGTCATCAATAGGGTAGAGGCAATGTAAAGCAGAATGGTAAAGGGTTGGAGTACTGTGAAGCCAACCAGTAAGCGGACGATATTGATGTAAAGCAAACCAGTAAAAGCCAAGTCTTGCCATTTTCATGTTATCGGCAGAGATTGTGTTAATTACGTTTGTCCTTGATTTATACCATCTTTAGTCATGCCCTGATACACTCTGCTGGTTCGTATCGTATGTTACGAGCGTACGTACCTTATGTTACGAGCGCTCGTAACAATTGATACGAGTGTTCGTGCCTTTTGATACGTGTCGGCAGAGTTGCTGGCGGGTGTACTACAGATAGTCGCGCAAGTCGTATAGATGGTTTGCGACTAAATAACAAATAATTTGAAAGATTTCTGTTAAAACATTTGGGGAAGTCAAATATATATCCTATTTTTGCCATTATTATTTTGATTTCAACCATTTATTTTGAAATCACCCCGAGGTTGGTCGCATCCTGCACCAACCTCTTTTGCAATATCAGGGAAGCAAATCAGCACTTTTCTTACTTAAAATTTGTCATTTATAAAGAAAAATACTATCTTTGCAGCAATTATTAACAGTATTTACACAATAAATCGCAAGCCTATCGCCTACATTTACTCCAATAGTAAAGAAAGAAATAATGGATGTATATAGCAAGATGACCGATGAAGAGTTGGCCATAGCATACATAAAAGGTGATAATAATGCCTTCGATTTATTGCTCTCACGCAATCAGCAGAGGCTTTATTCCTACATATTGTTCGTTGTCCACGACAGCGAGATGGCAGAAGATGTGTTTCAAGACACGTTTGTCAAAGTCATTATGCGTCTCCAGTCGGGCCAGTATACCTCCTGCGGCAAGTTCTCCGCATGGATTATGCGCATAGCCCACAATGTCATCATGGACTATTATCGCGACCAGCGCATAGAGAGTGTGGTGAGCACGGTCGACAATGAGGACCTTTCTCAGATTGACGGGCGCCATGTGATAGTGCCCAATGTGGAGAGCCGCTATGTCAACGAGCAGGTATATAGCGACGTTCGGCGCATGATGAACCTCCTGCCGCCGTCGCAGCGAGAGGTTATCTTCATGCGGTTCTTTCAGGAAATGTCGTTCAAGGAAATCGCCGAGGCCACCAGCGTAAGCATCAATACCGCTCTTGGTCGTATGCGTTACGCCGTGCTCAACCTGCGGCGCATGGCCAAGTCCAACGGCATCACTCTACAGTTGGACTGACCGTCCAGCGAGCGTTCAGTCTCTTGACTTCAGACTCAGTATGGCAGCCTCGGGGTCTTCTGCACCGAAGACATAGCTGCCACTTACCAATACATCGGCACCGGCTGCGACGAGCATCGGTGCCGTTTTTCCGTTTACGCCACCGTCTACCTCTATCAGCGGTCTGTGTTCCAGCCGGTCTATCATCTGTCTCAGTCTCCTTACCTTGTCGGTCGAGCTGGTGATAAACGACTGGCCCGAGAAGCCCGGGTTGACGCTCATAATCAGCACCAGGTCTACATCGGAGAGCACCTCCTCGACCATAGCCAGCGGCGTGGCGGGGTTGAGAGCCACTCCGGCTTTCATGCCGGCGCTGTGTATCTCCTGGATGGTGCGGTGCAGATGGGTGCAGGCCTCGGCGTGTACGGTCATCAGCGCTCCGCCGGCATCGGCGACCTGGCGTATATAGTTCTCGGGATGCACGGTCATCATGTGTACATCCAGCGGCTTCTGGCATACCGTGTGTACTGCCTTGATAACGGGCAGTCCAAATGAGATGTTGGGCACAAACACGCCGTCCATCACATCCATGTGCAGCCAGTCGGCTGCGCTGCGGTTTATCATCTCCGAATCTTCGCCCAGCTGTGTAAAGTCGGCCGACAGCAATGAGGGTGATATCAGTATCTCTTTGTTCATCTTATTCTATCATCAAGGTTTAATCAGTTCATACACACATTATATTTCCCATCTTTCATGTGGGCGCGCTGGCAGAGCCGGGCTATCTGTCTGATAAGTTGCAAAGTTTTTTCCGAGGGCTTCACCTCGTTAGGAGTAAAATAGTTCATAGGCATTTCTAATAGTCTTTATATTTGTATAACGCATCTTTTCGGTCTTTATTACATCCGCGTGACATTTTCTCTTGCTCAAAACTGTCACCTGTAGGGTCACGGTCGGTCTGGAGATGACCGCCACCGATACAGCCACGCGCGCGTATATTATAATAGGTATAAGAGGTCGGCTGAGGGCCTCTGTAATAAAATTGCGGTAAATCACAAATTTTTCTTTCAAAAAGTTTGCAGGCTCGTAGATTATCGTTATATTTGCAGCGTAAATAGTAAAGACAATGAAGAATATGGTATCTATAGCATGGTGGTGGCGTAACTCAAGATTGATAAAATCGTGAGTCGCTCAGCCGTATAGATATCCCGTAGATATAAGAGAAAGGCCTGCCGTAACTTACGACAGGCCTTTTTTCGTAACCCAGACATTTAGAACCAACACTATAAAAGACAAGACTATGGAGATGAAAGATTATTTGACGCGTGTGCTCCGCCATGAACGGCTCAGCCGCGAAGAGACCAAGGACATCCTGACAGGCATCACCCGCGACGCCTATCCCGCCGAGCAGATTACGGCCCTCCTTACCGCCATACAGATGCGCGGAGTGACCGTCGACGAGCTGCTGGGCTTCCGCGACGGCATATTGGAGACCGGTGTGCAGGCCCCGTTGGACTGCGACCGCTATATCGACGTGGTGGGCACTGGCGGCGACCGCAAGAATACGTTCAACATCTCTACCACGGCGTGCTTCGTCATCGCCGGCGCCGGCTACAAGGTTGCCAAGCATGGCAATTATGCCGCCACCAGTGTGAGCGGAGCCTCCAACGTGATAGCTCTTCACGGTGTGAGCTTTACCAGCGACCTCGACACCCTCAACCGTTCGCTCCACGAGGCAGGCATCGTCTATCTCCATGCCCAGCTCTTCGCCAAGGCCATGAAGCACGTGGCCCCCATCCGCAAGGCGCTGCAGTTTCCCACCGTCTTCAACCTGTTGGGGCCGCTGGTCAACCCCTCTCACCCCAAGGCCCAACTGCTGGGCGTAGCCAACCTCGACCAGATGCGCCTCTACGCCCAGGTCTATCAGCGCTTGGGCATCGACTATGGCATCATCAATAGCATCGACGGCTACGACGAAATCTCGCTCACCGGCGACTTCAAGGTGTCGACCAACCAGTATGAGCGTGTCTTCTCGCCTGCCGACCTGGGCATGCAGGTGGCTCTGCCCGAAGAGCTTCAGGCCGGAGCCACCGAGGAAGAGGCTGCCGCCATCTTCGACAGCGTGCTCAACAATACCTGTCTGCCCGCCCAGAAGAACATCGTGGTCGCCAACGCCGCCTTTGGCATCCAGGTCATGGAGCGCGGGCTGAAGTCTATCGACGAGTGTATCGAGATTGCCCGTGAGAGTATCGACAGCGGTGCTGCCCTCAATGCCTTCCGTCGTTTTGTAACCATCAATTCATAGTCGACATGAGAGATATACTGGAAGAGATAGTCGCCAACAAGCGCGAGGAGATAGCGCAGTTCCACCAGTTGCTGCCCATCACCACGCTGGCCACGCTGACCGAGAAGATGCTCCACATCACCGTGCCCTCGATGCGTCGGGCGCTCATGGAGTCGACTACCGGCATCATCGCCGAGTTCAAGCGCCGTTCGCCCTCGCGTGGCTGGATACACCGCGACGCCCGCGTGAGCGAGGTGGTGCCTGCCTATGAGCAGGGTGGTGCTTCGGCCGTCAGCATCCTTACCGACCGCAGCTACTTTGGCGGCTACGACGAGCACATCCAGCAGGCGCGCTTCATGGGCGTCAGCCTCCCCATACTCTACAAGAACTTCGTGGTCGACGAGTACCAGCTCTTCCAGGCCCGCTATTGTGGCGCGTCGGCTGTGCTGCTCATCGCCTCGGTGCTGACCATCGATGAGTGCCGCCGCCTGATGTCGCTTGCCCACCAGCTGGGTCTGGAGGTGCTGCTCGAGATGCACGCCGAGAGCGAACTCGACTATGCTGCCCTCGAGCCCGACATGTATGGCATCAACAACCGCCACCTCGGCACCTTCACCACCGATGTCGACACCAGCTTCCATCTGGCAGAGCGTCTGCCCCATGATGCCTGCAAGGTGAGTGAGAGCGGCATCTCTTCGCCCGATGTCATTGCGCGTCTGCGCGAGTCGGGCTACCGCGGCTTCCTCATCGGCGAGACCTTTATGCGCGAGCCCAGTCCTGGCGACGCCCTCGCCCGTATGGTCGGCCAATTGAACAACCTCAGCAACAACAACCATTAAAACTATACAGACTATGATTATCAAAGTATGCGGCATGACCGATGCCGAGAATATCACAGCCGTCGAGCACTTGGGTGCCGACATGATAGGCATGGTGTTCTATCCCCAGTCTCCACGCTACGTGCAGATGGTGCGCTCTCGCGCCGGAAGCATGCCCGACTACAGCCGTGAGCGGCTCGACCAGCTGCAACGCCACCTCGACGATGGCGCGGCTCCCATGCAGAAGCCTGCCCACGTGCCCCGTGTGGGTGTATTCGTCGACGATATGCCCCAGAACATCGTGACCCGTGTCTACAACTACGGCCTCGACTATGTGCAGTTGCATGGCGACGAGTCGCGCATCACCTGTGACAACCTGCGGCGCACCATCGACCCCGACATCCGTCCGGGACTGCGCATCATCAAGGCCATCCCCGTGGCCGACGCCCGTGACATAGACCGCTGGCGCGAGTATGACGGCGCGGTTGACATGCTGCTCTTCGACACGCGCAGCGACAGCGTAGGAGGCAGCGGCAACCGCTTCGACTGGACGCTGCTCGACCGCTACGACGGCGACATCCCCTTCCTGCTCGGTGGCGGCATCGGGCCCGACGATGTAGACAGGGTACGCGCCTTCCACCATCCCCAGTTTGTCGGCATCGACCTCAACAGCAGGTTTGAAACCCAGCCCGGCATCAAGGACATCCACTTGCTCCGCAACTTTATCAACGCTATACGAAATGAATAAGATAAACAGATTGTTTCAGGATAACACAGACCGTAAACTCCACTCGCTCTACTTCTGCGCGGGTGCCCCTACGGTCGACATGGTGCCCCAGGTGCTGCTCACGCTGCAGCGCCGTGGCATCGATATGGTCGAGGTGGGCATCCCCTTCAGCGACCCGCTTGCCGACGGTCCCGTCATTCAGGCGGCAGGCACCGTGGCTCTGCGCAATGGCATTACGCTCGACAAGATATTCAGCCAGATAGACAGCATCAAGGACCAGGTTCGCATCCCTTTGGTACTGATGGGCTATCTCAACGTGGTGATGCACTATGGATATGAAGCCTTCTTCCAGCGCTGCGTGGCTACGGGCGTGTCGGGGTGCATAATTCCCGACCTGCCGTTTGATGATTATCTCAATGTGGTCAAACCCATCGCCGACCGTTACGATGTGCGCGTCATCATGATGATTACGCCCGAGACATCGGCCGAGCGCATACGCCTCATCGACCGCCACACCGACGGGTTCATCTATATGGTGTCGAGCGCAGGCATCACCGGCGCCCAACAGAGTTTTGGCGACGCCAAGGTCGACTACTTCCGCCGCATAGATGCCATGCAACTGCACAATCCGCGCATGATAGGATTTGGAATATCCAACCGGCAGACGCTGGAGAGTGCCCAAGCCTACGCCGCCGGAACCATTATCGGTAGCAAGTTTGTCACTCTGCTCAACGAGACACGCGATGCCGACAAGGCCATAGACAAACTTAATGAAGCATTAGCCCAATGAAATACACAGTAGACAAAAACGGATTTTTCGGTCGTTACGGCGGAGCCTATGTTCCCGAAATATTATACAAGTGTGTGCACGACCTGCAGGATGCTTATCTCGACATCCTCGGCAGCGATGAATTCAAGCGCGAGTACCATCAACTGCTGCGCGACTATGTGGGGCGTCCTTCTCCCCTCTATTATGCCGACCGTATGAGTCGCCGCTATGGTTGCCGCCTTTACCTCAAGCGCGAAGACCTCAACCATACCGGAGCCCACAAAATCAACAACACCATCGGCCAGATACTCCTTGCCCGCCACATGGGCAAGACGCGCATCATCGCCGAAACCGGTGCCGGCCAGCATGGCGTCGCCACAGCCACGGTGTGTGCGCTGATGGGTATGCAGTGTGAAATCTTCATGGGCAAGACCGATGTGGAGCGCCAGCATACCAACGTGGAGCGTATGCGTATGCTCGGTGCCACGGTGCATCCCGTCACCACCGGCAATATGACCCTCAGTGACGCCTGCAGCGAGGCCATCCGCGACTGGTGCAGCCATCCGCGCGACACCTATTACCTCGTCGGGTCGACAATGGGACCTCATCCTTATCCCGATATCGTCGCCAAGATGCAGAGCGTCATCTCCGAAGAAATCAAGTGGCAGCTCCAGGAGAAGACGGGGCGTGACTATCCCGACTTCCTCATTGCCTGTGTGGGTGGAGGCAGCAACGCCGCCGGCACCATATATCACTACATCGACGACGAGCGTGTGAGCATTGTCCTCGCCGAAGCCGGTGGTCATGGGGTAGACACCGATTACACCGCCGCCACCATCCAGGCTGGTACCGAGGGTATCATCCACGGTGCCCGTACGCTCGTGATGCAGACCGACGACGGCCAGATTAAGGAGGCGTTCACCATCAGCGCCGGACTCGACTATCCTGGCATCGGACCCATGCACGCCGACCTTGCCGAGCGTGGCCGCGAGCAGGTGATAGCCATCAACGACGACGAAGCTATCCGCGCCGGCTACGAACTTACCCGTACCGAGGGCATCATCCCTGCCATCGAGAGCGCCCATGCCGTGGCTGCGCTCAGTCATCTCCGCTTTCGTCCCGAGGATGTGGTCGTTCTCACCGTCTCGGGTCGTGGCGACAAAGATGTAGAAACATATCTCGCCCATAAGGATATGGCAGGCGAGTACGGAGATTTCTAACCCATTATCCGAACAGTCATTATGAGTCATACTTATAATTACCAGACCGTGTCGAGCACCATTCTTGCCGACCTCTATACTCCCGTGGGTGTTTACCTGAGTCTGCGCGGACTCTATCCACAGTCTGCACTCATGGAGAGCAGCGATTACCACAGCCACGATACAGCCCGCTCGTTTATAGCTATCCATCCTATGGCATCGTTTGCAGTGTCCCATGGCGTCGCCATCACCTCCTTGCCCGACGGTACCGTTCTCCGCCAGCCCCTCGACCTCGACCGCAAGGGCGTAGCCAAAGAGCAGGTGGCCCAGGCGCTGGGTGATTTCCTCGCAGCCTTCCATGTCGAAGGCGAGGGTAGGGAGTATTGCGGCGTCTATGGCTTCACCTCTTTCAATGCCGTGCGCTACTTTGAGAATATCGATGTGGTCGACGACACACAGCCCGCCAACGACGCCCCCGATATGCTCTATGTCATGTATCGCGACCTGATAGTCTTTGACCATTATTCCAACCGCATCCGACTGGTTACCCTCGTTCACGAAGGCGACTCTGTGGCTGCTGGCGGTAAGGTGCTCACCGACATAGAGCAGCAGTTGCGCCGCCCTGGCCAGTGCTACGATTTCCACACCGAAGGACCCGTCTTCAGTACTCTCTCCGACGAAGCCCATCGTGCCAATATCCGTCGCTGTGTAGCCCACTGTCTGCGTGGCGATGTCTTCCAGATTGTGGTCTCTCGTCGTTTCTGCCAGCGTTATAGCGGCGACGACTTCCGCCTTTACCGTGCACTGCGCAGCATCAATCCCTCGCCCTATCTCTTCTATTTCGACTTCGGCGGTTACCGCATTTTCGGTTCCAGTCCTGAGACCCACTGCCGCATTGATGGCGATCACGCCTATATCGACCCCATTGCCGGCACCACCCGTCGTACCGGCGACCCTGCAGAGGATCGTCGGCATGCCGAGTTCTTGCGTAACGATGCCAAGGAGAATTCCGAGCACGTGATGCTGGTCGACTTGGCGCGCAACGACCTCAGCCGCAACTGTCAGGATGTCAAGGTCGATTTCTTCAAGGATATGCAGTTCTACAGCCATGTCATCCACCTGGTGAGCCGGGTCAGCGGCAGACTTCTGCAGCCCCACTCCCCGGGCGCCAAGATACGTGCCTTCTTCGACACCTTCCCTGCCGGCACGCTGTCGGGGGCTCCAAAGGTGAGAGCGATGCAGATTATCAGCGAGCTCGAGCCCCACAATCGTGGTGCCTATGGTGGCTGCATCGGCTTCATCGGTCTCGACGGCGACCTCAATCAAGCCATCGTCATCCGCACCTTCGTCAGTCGCAATGGAGAGCTCTGGTTCCAGGCTGGCAGTGGCGTCGTGGCAAAGAGCAATGATGAATACGAGCTCCAGGAATGTAATAACAAACTCGGTGCGCTCACGCGTGCCATCAAAGAGGCTGAATCATGATGAAACAGACAGGCAATAGCCACACCCCGCAGGTGTCGGTGGCTGTGATAGACAATTACGACTCCTTCACCTATAATCTCGTTCACCTCGTGCGTAGTCTTGGCGCACAGGTCACCGTCTTCCGCAACGACCAGTTTGACTTGCCCGACCTTGCCGACTATGACAAGCTCTTGCTTTCGCCCGGTCCAGGCATCCCGTCAGAGGCTGGGCTGCTGCTCGATGTCATCCGCACCTACGCCGCCACCAAACCTATCCTCGGTGTGTGCCTTGGCCATCAGGCTATCGGCGAGGTCTTTGGCGCCCGGCTTACCAATCTTGCCGAGGTCTTTCACGGCGTGGCGACCGAGGGTACCAATCTGCAGCGCGACTACATCTTCCGCGACCTTCCTCCACGCATTACCATGGGCCGTTACCACTCTTGGGTGGTCGAGAGGTCGTCTCTGCCTGCCTGTCTGGAGGTCACTGCCGAGAGCGATGAGGGCTTTGTCATGGCACTACGCCATCGCGACTACGACGTCCATGGCATCCAGTTCCATCCAGAGAGTGTGCTCACGCCCCAAGGCGCCACTATCGTCAGCAACTGGCTGAAAGGCTGAGCCCGTGACAGTCATCTGACCGATGGCGACCCCTTCGGCATAACAAAAAATCCGCATAGACTCACTATGCGGATTTTCTGTTATCTTGGGGATGCTGTTTACAACTTCACCTTGCGCTTGGCGCCCTTGCTCTCATTGCCTACGCGGTCGAGGGCAGTCACCACATATTTATATTTCTTTGTACCGCCGTCGTAGGGCAGCCGGTAATAGGTGTCATAGGTTATCTCTACGATTTTGGAAGCGTCTGCAAGGTTTACTTTCTCGCCCTTGGCGAAGCGGTAAATGACATAGCGGCGCGCCTCGTCGCCCCATTTCTTCGCTTTGGGGGCCGACCAGTAGAGCATCAGTCCGTCTTCTGTCCACGCGTCACCCATCTTGGCTGGCTTCTTGGGTGCCTTGTTGTCCAGGAAAGGCATATATGGAGGCAGAGCCTTTGACTTCCAGTATACGTTGCGCAGCATGGTGCCGTAGCTGCCCATGTCTTCGGCAGCCACCTTGGCATACCAGAGCACGGTGCCGCTCACGTTGCGCAACTGGCGGTGCAGACTGAACTTGGCAGCCATCTGATGGGTGTTGGGGTTGGCAGGGTCGCTGTTCTGCACGGTGTTCTCGATGCTCTCGCCGATGTAGAGCGGACGGTTGGCCATGTGTTTAGCCCACCATTTGATGAGCTTTTCATAGTCTGCCAATGGATGACCGATGTGCCAATAGAGCTGTGGCACGCAGTAGTCTATCCATCCGTTGTTGACCCACAGCAGCACGTCGGCATAGAGTTGGTCGTAGTTCTGCAGACCGTTGGTGTCGCTACCTATGGGCGAACTCTTCTTGTTGCGGTAGATACCAAAGGGCGACACGCCAAACTTGACCCAAGGCTTGAGCTTGTGCACGTGCTCGCCCATCTCCTTGACAAAGAGATTGACATTGTAGCGGCGCCAGTCGCCACGGTCAGCTATACCATTATTATATAGGGCATACTCACGGTCATCGGGGATGGGGCGACCGCCTTCGGGGTAGGGGTAGAAATAGTCGTCGATGTGTATGCCGTCGATGTCATAGCGGCTCACGATGTCGTCGACCACCGAGAGGATATAGTCGCGGTTCTCCTTGAGTCCCGGGTTGAGCACATAGAGACCGCCATACTCGAACGCACGCTCAGGGTGAGTCTTGAGGATGTGGTTGTCGGCCAGACGGGTAGGGCTCTTCATGCGGGCGCGATAGGGGTTTATCCACGCATGAAACTCCATTCCGCGGCGGTGACACTGCTGTATCATCCATGCCATTGGGTCCCAGTAGGGAGATGGTGCCTTGCCCTGCACTCCGGTGAGGTAACGGCTCCACGGCTCAATCTTGCTCTCATAGAGGGCGTCACATTCGCCGCGCACCTGGAAGATGATGGCGTTGGCGCCATCCTTTTCCAACTCGTCGAGCTGATGGGTGAGCATCTGCTGTATTTCTGCTGTCGATTTACCCAGATACATGCCGTTGACAAACTGCATCCAAGCGCCTCTGAACTCACGTTTGCCCCCGTCGGCATACATGCTGGTAGGAGCGAGCAGCCATAGGGCTGCCACCATTACAATCAGTAGTTTTTTCATTATTTGGTTTTGTTCCTCTGTTTTCTACTACAAAAATACGATGATTGTCGAGGATATCAAAATAATCAAGGAACAAATTGTAAAAAAGCCTTTATCTTCCTTCACTTTTCCCTCTTCAGCACCATACTGTGGCGCTATGGGCGTGTCGATTGCGTCTCTGTCGGGCACAAACGACAAATCCGCCATGACAGAGACAGATGCCCTTGTCGTGGCGGATTGGCTGGTTTTCGTGACCGACAGCTTAGAAGCGGTAGCTCAGCGTAGCCATCACCTGGTTGCGGTCGTGGCTCACCTTGGTGGCTCTTACGATGCAGTTGTTTTCGGGGTTGGTGTCACCGTAGTAGCTCATGAAGGGGTAGAAGTCACCATTGGTAT
This sequence comes from Prevotella sp. P4-67, assembly GCF_002251325.1. NCBI lineage: Bacteria > Pseudomonadati > Bacteroidota > Bacteroidia > Bacteroidales > Prevotellaceae > Prevotella > Prevotella sp. P4-67. The sequence goes on along the minus strand of NZ_NPJL01000014.1, from coordinate 62,469 downwards.
GGCTGTACTGGTAAGCCAGGTCGAGGTTGATGTTCTTGCTGGCTTGGAATCCCAGACCCAGAGTGAAGCGGTTGGTGGCTTTCCAGTTGGTGTAGTCGGTAGAGGTAGCGTAGCCCGAACCGGGAGACTCGAGCGAACCGTCGCGGAAGCCGTTCTCGTCGAAGACGGCAGAAACCCAGTTGTAGCCTGCGCGCAGAGCCAGTGTAGGCAGTGGCTTGAACTCGGCACCCAACTTGAGGGTATGCACACCCTTGAGCGTGCGCTCGGTATGGGCGTTCATCACGTCGTCGCTGCTGCTGGTGTCATAGGCGTCGCCGTACCATGGGTCGTAGTATGTGCCGTCTATCACGCGGTTGTCTATGCTGCCATAGTCAGAATACTCATAGGTGGCACCCAAGGCGAGGTAGCTGCCCACGGTGTGGCCCAGACTCACACCAAATTTCCACGGAGTATATATCTTGTACTCGTAGGTGCAGTAGTTGCGGATGTAAGCGCTGCTGTTGTTATCCGACAGGTTTCCGCTGTACTGTACAAAGCCGCTGCCGGCGTCGCCCCTCAGTTTCAGGTCATAGAAGACAGGGCTGTTGATGTACAGACCCACGCGGAAAGGCGAGCCGTCAATGGGCAGGAAGATGGCACCCACCTTGACATCGACGCCAGTACCGTCTATCTTCAGCCGTTCGGCAGAGGCACCGTTGGTGTTCTGCTCCAACTGCTCAAAGTAGGTACTGCTGGAGCGATAGTTCACATCATGTAAGCCCGCGGTGACTCCGAGGTAGAAGCTGTTGCTCACAGCGCCACTGATGTTGAAGTCGTAGACGCCGATGTAACCATGCTGGTACTGGCCGAAGTCAAAAGCCTGGCCGTTGTAGTAGTCCATGTATTTATTGCCCTGGTCGTCGGTCTTCTCGAGTATCTTCTTGTAGTTGGCATCAATGGCGTTCCAACCCCATTCGCCCACCTTGTCGTACTTGATGGCCGAGAGCTTGTTCTGTGAAGCCATAGAGAGCGCACCGCTGGCAGTAAGTATCTGGTCGAAGTTGCGGCTTTTGTGGTAGTTGAAGCCCACGTTGATGCAGGGCTTGCCGTTAATCTTGAGCGGAGCCACGATACCTATCTGGTCAAAGCTGGCATTGGTCTTGTGACCGCCGCTCACGCTGTGGCTCTCCACGCCGTTCTGCCATACCAGTCCGCCGGTGACACTCACCTGGGTACGGCTGAAGAAGCCTGTACCGGCAGGGTTGCTGGTCATCGTCGAGATGTCGGCACCCAGCGCCTCCATAGCGCCACCCATACCTACGTAGCGGGCGGTACCGTTGAGGTCGTTGCCGATGAGCTTGGTATCTTGATATGTCTCCTGGGCGGTGGCTGTCAGGGCAGTCATCGAAGCCAACAGGGCAAAAAACAAATTCTTGGTGTTCATAATCTTATCTGTTTGTTATAGTTTTCAACTGTGTGTTGGGGTTTGTGTTATCGGTGTCCGCCACCAAAGCGTCCGCCACCACCACCACCGGTGTGTCCGCCGCCGAAGCCGCCACCGCGTGAACCTCCAAATCCGCCGCCAAACGAACCAGAGGGCATCGAGGGCGTGCTGGGACGCCCACCGAAGTTATAGTTGTCCTGGCGGGTAGGGTTGTTGCGGTTGCCGAAGGTGCGGTTGTCGTAGGTACGACTATTGCGACCGCCAAACGAGCGCGTGCCGTTCTGTCCGTAAGCCACGCTGCGTCCCGAACCCTGACGCTGTGTCCCGCCCCAAGAGCGGTAGCCGGCATAACTGCCACGGCTGCCACTGTGGGTGACATAGATGCCGCCCCAGTAGCCCGGCCATCCCCAGCCATGGTAGTAGCCTGGCCATCCCCAACCTGCATAGTAGTAGGGATTGTACCAGCCATAGTAGCCATAATATCTGGGATACCAGGGGTCGTAGAACGGGTCGCCATACCATGGGTCATACCATGCCCATCGCCAATAGTAGGGCGAATATCCATAACTATAGCGGTAGCTGTAGAGCCATGGGTCGTAGTAGCCGTCCCATCGGCTCATGCGGCGGCTGTAGGCAAAGTCGTCGTCGACAGCGTTGCTGCGGTATTTGGCCACAAAGGTAGTGTCTACATACGCCGAGTCGGGATAGACACCATTGCCCTGCTGAAACTGGATGATGTCGTTGCCCAGACTGTCATTGCCCAATTTCTGATAGTGGCTCCAGTATTTGCCACGACGGTTATATTCATCCACATCACGGTTGCTGCCCACATAGTATGCGGGCTCGGTGTCGGCCGAAGCCTGCGCCTTCTTCTTCGGGGTGAAATAGAGGTCATCCTGTGCCATCGCCGAGAGCGGTAGAGCACAGAGAAGCACTGCAAGAATATACAATTGTTTCATATCTCTTATTACTTTTAATAGCTATTCAGTATCTTACACTGCAAAATTAGTACCATTGTCACTGCAAAATTAAGGAAAAACCCTAAAGGATGGTAGGTTTTTCCCTATTAATTTATAAATTTGTAACGCAATTATAAAAGTTTAATCAATAGGAGTATATATATGAAGTATTTGGCAGCCCATTTCGAGATTGCTTGCATGGACGACATGATGCAGATTGCTCGCGACCTGCTCATGGACGTGGCCGGCGAAGCGGGTTTTGAATCCTTTGAAGACACCGAGCGTGGCGTTGACGGTTATGTGCAGGAACAGCTCTTCGACCGCCAGTTGCTTGACGATGGTATAGCTTCCTTTCCGCTCGACGGAGTAAGCATTGTATATAATATTAATAAGGTGGAGGACCAGGACTGGAACGCTGTGTGGGAAGAGCAGGGCTTTGAGCCTATCGACATCGACCACCGCGTTGTGGTCTACGATGCCAAGGGCGAGGTGCCCCAGCACGATGCTGGCGCCGTAATGATAGGCATCGATGCGCGTCAGGCTTTTGGCACAGGTACCCACGAGACCACGCAGATGATAATCGCCTCGCTGCTCGATATGCAGCTCGAGGGCCAGAGCGTGCTCGACTGTGGCTGTGGCACCGGCATCCTCTCGATAGCCGCCGCCAAGTGTGGCGCCACGCACTGTGTGGGCTACGACATCGACGAATGGAGTGTGGACAACAGCCGCCACAATGCGCAACTCAATGGTGTGGATATGCAGGTGCTGCTGGGCGACGCGTCGGTCACAGCCACGCTCAATGAGAAGTTCGATGTGGTTCTGGCCAACATCAACCGCAACATCCTGCTGGCAGACATGCCTGCCTTTGTCGGCGTGATGAAGGAGGGTGGGGCACTCATATTGAGCGGATTTTATCCCTCCGATGCCGCCATGCTCTGCGACAAGGCTGCCACCTTGGGTCTCACGCTCACCGCGCAGAAGAGCAATGGCGACTGGGCGTGCCTCATGTTCAGCAAGTAGACTAAGATGCTCAGCACCGGATGTTCCGGCAGCAGAGCGACCGATAAGACGACCGCCGCACGGATGACCACTGGTCCCTGTGCGGCGGTCGTCGGTATATGTGACGCTGCTGTCAGCCCGTGGCAGCATCGCCAAAAGTCTGCCGTGATGCTTTCTAAACACAATGCGTGGTGGGAAACGTGTAATTCAAGTCTTGCAACCATCATTTCATACTTGGAATTCCTAAATTCCAACTTTGAAATCATCGTGAAGTTGGTCGCGGCAGAGTTGGCGTTTTCCTCCTATGTACTGAAGGTGCCCTCTAAGCTGGTGGGGATACCCTCGACGCCGCTGGTGATGGTCACGGCGCCGACATAGTGGCATGCGGCCATGACGGTCACGGACGGCAGAGATGTAGATGATAAAGATGTGGGGATGGCGCTGCGGTGTGATGCGCCGGAGGCGGATAGGGGATAGCGCCCATCAATAGGTATCTTCGTGACTGCCTATTGTGAGTTTCTTGAGGTCATAGTAAGAACCGTTGTAGACATTGAAATCTACGGGACCCTTGATGCCAGGCAGACGGCCTGCATCGGTGTGTTGCCAGAATTTCCATGCACCCTTGTATTCTATCTTGGGCACATAGTAGTGGGCTATCCAGTAAGGATAGTCGTCAAAGACAGGAGCGCTGAGATACTTCTCCTTGAACTTGTAATAGGTGTAGAGGATGGGCTTGACATGATAACGATCTTCCACGATATGCAGCCACGTGAGTATGTCGCGCTGGAACTCCTCTATCGACTTGTCCTTGGGCGCGTGCTCTATATCCAGCACGGGTGGAAGGTCTCCCTCTTCGAGCTTAACCTTCTCAAGAAAGTAATAAGCCTGCTGGCGGGCCGACGATTTGTTGCTCCAGAAGTGGTAGGCACCACGAATAAAACCATATTCGAGTGCATTGTGGAAGTTACTCTTGAAGTTTTCGTCCATGCGGCTGGCTCCCTCGGTCGACTTGATGATGACAAATCTCAGCGGGCAGCCTGAAATCATGCCTCCTTGCAGTTTGTCCCAGTCTATGTTGCCCTGGTAGTGGGATATGTCGATGCCGTGTATCTCGAAACCCTTAGGATATCTGGACTCGCCATAGAGGGCACGCCATCTGAAGCCAGTAGGGCCGACGAAGAAGTAGTAGAAAGCCCAACAATAGAGAACGGTTACCACGAGACCACCAACCCAGAATGTCCAACGCGGCATGCGGTGATGCCATCGATGGGCACCACGCCGAGTGGCACCACGCTTGGTCTTGCTGTGGTGTGACTTGGGGGTAGTGATGTTGTGGGTAATCTTTCTCTTATCCATGTAAAAAATGCACCGGATATCCCTGGTTCAGCGCAGTGGCTGCTTCAGGACAATCCGGTGCATGAATATCATTCTAATTATTTACCAAGCTGTTCGAGCGACAGTGTGCGTGTGGTGCGGTCGCAAACTGAAGCGGGACCCCAGTACTGGATAGGACCGGGATAGACATAGCAGGTCTCCTTGGCCCACTCGTCGCGCTTCTCGGCGAACTTCTTGAAGGGCGCACCGTCGAGCTCTACGAGAGCCTTGCGGATTACGGGCTTCATCTCGCCGTTGCGGCGCTCCATGTTCATCATCATGGTGATTGGCACACCTCCTGCCTTCCACTCATCGGTGGGAGCGGTAGTGTTCTTGACGATGGCCATGTAGCCAGTCTTGCCGTTGGCAATGAGCTGAACGGCGCTTACGCCGAGTGCATAGCAATAGTCTGCGTCGAAGTTTGATGGAGCAGCGCAGCGTCCTTCATAACCAAAGAAGTGGTGGATAGCAGCAAATTTGCCAACAAACTTGCCCTCGTTCTTCCACTCAGCCAACTTGTCGGCTACCATGTCAGAGATGAGCTTCTCGGTCTCGATGAGCGATACCTGTACGTTTCCGTGGGGGTCGCGGTCGAGTGAGAGCTGGCGGGCTACGTCGCCGGGCAGTGTCTTGAAGGTCTCGGCATTCTCGGCAGAGAGATGGGCGAGGATATACTTCTTCTGCTCATCGGCCTCGAGGTTCTTGTACTCCTCACCGTGGGCAGCGAGCAGGTCGTTGAGCTCGTCGATGAGACGGCCGATAGAGGGGATAAACTCGATGAGGCCCTCGGGGATGAGGACAACACCGAAGTTGTTGCCAGCAGCGGCACGGTCGGCTACAGACTGGGCGATGCCTTCTACAATCTGGTTGAGGGTCATGTCCTTCTGCTCTATTTCCTCTGAGATGAGGCAGATATTGGGCTGTGTCTGCAGTGCGCACTCGAGTGCGATGTGTGAAGCCGAGCGTCCCATCAGCTTGATGAAGTGCCAGTACTTACGGGCAGAGTTGGCATCACGCTCAATGTTGCCGATAACCTCTGAGTAAGTCTTGGTAGCGGTATCGAAACCGAAAGAAGTCTCAATCTGGTCGTTCTTCAAGTCGCCGTCGATGGTCTTGGGCGCACCGATAACCTGTACACCGTAGTTCTTGGCAGCATAGTATTCGGCCAGAACGCAGGCGTTGGTGTTGGAGTCGTCACCACCGATGATTACGATGGCGTTGATGCCGAGCTCGCGGATAATCTCGAGACCCTTCTCAAACTGGTCTTCCTTCTCCAGCTTAGTACGGCCCGAACCGATCATGTCGAAGCCACCGGTATTGCGGTAGTCGTCGATGATTTCGGCTGTCAGTTCCTTGTAGTTGTGGTCAACGAGACCGCCGGGACCCATGAGGAAGCCGTAGAGCTTGTTCTCGGGGTTGAGCTTCTTGACAGCGTCGAAGATACCGCTGATGACGTTGTGGCCGCCAGGAGCCTGGCCGCCAGAAAGGATTACACCTACATTGATTTTCTGGCTCATTGCCTCATCGCCGGGAACAAACTCCACGAGGGGCATGCCATAAGTGTTGGGGAACAGTTTCTTGATTTCTTCCTGATCGCCTACGCTCTGGGTAGGCTCGCCTTCCTGTACCTTAACGGCACCCTGAAGACCTTTTGGCAGTTTAGGCTGGTAAGCAGCGCGTTCTCTCTGCAAAAGACTTTTTTTCATTTTACGTTTATTTGTTAGAATAGTTACCTTATTCAATTTCTGTGAGGCGCCCGGTTGTCCTTATGATAATGCCCAAAAGAATGGCGTCCTCAAAAATCGTTGCAAAGTTACTCATTTTCCATTAGATATTAAAGCAAAAGAGCAAGAAAATGACCTCGGGCTGTCTTTTTCTTAATCTGGCTCAACGACGGCAATGGTGGCGATAAAGACAGAAAAATGAAAAAAAGTGACCGAATATTTTGTTTTCTCTGCGATTTGCATTATCTTTGGCTCAAATATTACAACAACAATGAGTAGCAAACGAGACTTAAAGCGTGCGATACACAATGTATGCACAGCTCTTTTCGCCGAAGGAGTAGCAGCTTCTCTTTACGGCCCTGAGAAAAACAAGGAAGTGATTGACCCTATCTTCGCGTCTATTCTGGAGATACATTCTGACTTCACTCGTCGTGTGTCTTTCCCTGAACCGGGCATCAAACCGAAGAAGTACTACAAGTTTATCATTGATGAGTTCAACAAGCAAGTGGCTGAGATAGTCGACCAGCTCAACGCGCTACAATAAGGAGACAATGTTACAGCAATTAGCACGCTGGATACTGTATAAAAGGATGGGATGGAAGACAATAATTACTGTCGAACATCCCTCCAAATATATTATATGTCTGGCTCCCCACACCAGTAACTGGGATTTTGTCATCGGTCAGCTCTTCGGTCTGGCAGAGCGTCGTACGACCAACTTTCTGATGAAGAAAGAGTGGTTCTTCTGGCCTCTGGGTCCGCTGTTCAGACGCTTGGGCGGCATACCCGTATATCGCGACCGCAATACGAGCATGACCGATACGCTGGCGCAGGCTGCGAAGGGGCGCAAAGACTTCCGCCTCTGCATCACTCCCGAAGGTACGCGCTCGCTCAACCCCGACTGGAAGAAGGGCTTCTACTATATTGCCCTCAAGGCAGGTATTCCCATACTGCTATATGCGCTCGATTTCGAGCATAAAGAGATACGCTGTACGCGCAGCATCATGCCCTCGGGAGATATAGACGCTGATATGCGTGAGATAAAGCTATATTTCAAGGATGTAAAAGGCAAGAAACCAGAACAGTTTAGTATAGGAGAGATAGATTGACAGTTAACTTTCACAGATGGTTGGTCATGGTGGCGCTGGCGTTATGCTGCGCCGTCAGTGTATATGCACAGGACAATTTGCTGGACGCTGCCACCGAGCGTCGGTTGAAGGACTATTTCCTCAACTATAAGTTCGATGCTGCCACAGGATATGCCCAGGCGCGCATGAAGAGCTACAGGATAGACAACCGCCAGCGCATAGTGACCATCACCGCCAACGATGCCTTTGCGGCACAGGATTTTACGGCCAAGATGGTCTCCAAAATCTATCGTAAGGTGAGCCGTATTCTTCCCTCACCTTACGATACATATAAGATACGTATAGCCGTCAATGGCGTTACCATCGACCTGATGGTGGATGGTGATATGGCAGACCCCAACTCTATTGTCAGAGCGTGGGGCAATATCGATTATAAGGGCAATGCCTGGGTGCGCAATGTGTCGCGTCCCTTTGACATCAGCCGCGGTCTGGGCAACCGTCATCTCACGGTCTATGCCAGCCATGGCCGTTTCTACGACCAGAAGATGGGGCGGTGGCGCTGGCAGAGACCCAGTCTCTTTGCTACGACCGAAGACCTGTTTACTCCCACCATCGTGGTGCCCTATCTCATACCAATGCTTGAGAATGCGGGCGCCAACGTGTTTACTCCCCGAGAGCGCGACTGGCAGCCCAATGAGGTAATCGTCGACAACAACCGCTCGTCGCTGGGAGCCAAATATGAAGAGGTGGGCACGGGCAGCCGTCAGTGGAAGGACACGGAGAAACCGGGGTTCAGTTTCCATGACGGCCTCTACTCCGACCACGAAAATCCCTTCATCCAGGGTACAGCCCGACAGGTGAAAACCACGAAGAGCAAGTCTAAGATAAGCATCATATCCTATACGCCCGACATCCCCGAGGCGGGAAGATATGCAGTCTATGTGAGCTACCAGACGGTAGAGAAGAGCGTGGACGATGCCGAGTATATCGTCTGTCATAAGGGGCAGGAGACACGTTTCCGCGTCAACCAGCAGATGGGGGGCGGCACATGGGTCTATCTGGGTACCTTCGATTTTGACAAAGGCTGTAACGAGTACAACCGTGTGGTCGTGACCAACCATGCTTTGCGCAAGGGTGTGGTCACTGCCGATGCCGTGCGCTTTGGCGGCGGTATGGGTAACATCGAACGCAACGGCACCACGAGCGGCATGCCTCGCGCTATGGAGGCTGCCCGCTATTGTGCCCAGTGGTCGGGAGTGCCCTATGCCATCTATAGCACCAAGGACGGTGCCGACGACTATGCCGACGACATCAACGTGCGTCCGCTTACCACCAACTGGCTGGCTGGAGGCTCGGTGTATATGCCCTACAAGGTGGGCAAGAATGTGCCGATAGAACTGTCGCTCGCCGTGCACAGTGATGCCGGCTACAGCTACAACGGCAAAGACCTCGTGGGGTCGCTGGCTATCTGCACCACAGGCAACAACGAGGGAGTGCTCAATGCCGGTATACCCCGCAGTGTGTCGAATACCTTTGCCAAAAATCTGCTTGACGGTATCTCTGCCGACCTCAAAGCCAAATACGGACGCTGGGTGGTGCGCTATCTCTGGGACCGCAACTACTCTGAAACCCGCAATCCCGAGATACCCTCGGCCATACTCGAGACGCTCTCCCACCAGAACTTCCCTGATATGGCTTACGCCCAGGACCCCAATTTCAAGTTTACCCTTGCCCGCTCGATATACAAGGCCATACTGAAATATACTGCCGCCCAGCACGGCACACGCTATACCGTACAGCCTCTGGCGCCAAGGAGCCTGCGCACATCGATAGACCGGCAGGGAAAAATCACGCTGACATGGGAGGCGCAGACAGACCCACGGGAGAGCACGGCGATGCCCTCTGCCTATGTGGTATATACCCGCAGCGGTGGGGGAGGGTTTGACAATGGCACGGTGGTAAGCAGCACCACCTACACCATGACGCCCCAACCTGGTACCCAATACGACTTCAAGGTGACAGCTATCAACGACGGCGGTGAGAGCTTTGCTTCGCCCATCGTGTCGGCCCTCTACAAGTCGGCAGAAGCCAAGACAGTGCTCGTAGTCAACGGCTTTGACCGCCTGTCGGCACCCCAGGTCGTCGACGACGGCCGCAGACAGGGCTTTGATCTCGATGCCGACCCTGGTGTCTCTTATGGACTCACGGCGTGGAACGGACGGCAGACCTGCTTCAACGTGAACCGTATGGGTGTCGAGAGTCCCACCGGACTGGGATATGGCGGCGAAGAGATGGCTGGCCTCTTCGTGGCAGGCAATGATTTCTCCTATGTCGCTACCCATACCTCGGCGATAGCCTCGGGGCATAAATATAATGTGGTGAGTTGTGACCGTGCTTCCATCGACGGCCGCAAGGTGGCGCTCGCCGACTACTCCTGTGTAGACCTTATCCTCGGCATGCAGCGCTATACCCCCTATGCTGTGCAGTACTACAAGACATTCACCCCGGCATGGCAAGAGATGTTCAGAGCCTATGCCCAACAGGGAGGGCGGCTGCTTGTGAGCGGCTCGTACATAGGCTCGGATATGCAGAACGATGGTGAACAGCAGTTCTTGTCATCGGTACTGCAGTTGGAGTATCATCCCGCCGACAGCGTCACAGCCCAGCCTGCCATCAACGGACTGGGTATGACGTTTGACATCGGTCGCCGTCTCAACCGTCATCACTACGCTGCCACCCATGTCGAAATACTCCACCCCCAAGGTCAGGCCTACTGCGCTATGCAGTATGCCGACGGCACCTCGGCTGCTGTGGCTTACGATGGGGCGGCCTACAAGTCGTTTGTCATGGGCTTCCCCTTCGAGTGCATACAGTTGCCAGCCACGCGAAACCTGCTGATGCAGGGGATAATGCAATTCCTACAGAAACAATAATCAACCCTATAAGACTCCTTATTATGATGTATAAAATTCAAGCAAACCCCACGGGAACAAGAAGTATAGAAGTGAGCGAAGAGCATCTGCAGACCATCCGTAAATATGCGCTGCTCAAGAACCTCATCGACAGTACGGGTATCATCGACGAAACCGTGCTCGACAAACTCAAGTTCACCTTGCGTGCCCTGCTCGAATCTGAGGCCGGCAAGGACAAGGCGCTGCTCGACCTGTGTCTTGATGTGATATACCATAACAATATGAAGGCTTTCGGTCTGCACCAGCTCACTCTGCTCTATATCGACTGGGTCAGCAAGCAAGACCAGCAAACAGAAACTGAATCCTAAAACAAGCCGCATTGAAAGAATACCGACTTACTGATTTTCTCCCAACTACCAAGAAGGAATGTGAGCTGCGTGGTTGGGATGAGTTGGACGTAATCCTTTTCTCGGGTGATGCCTACGTCGACCACCCCTCGTTTGGCGCTGCTGTCATCGGTCGTGTGCTCGAGTCGCAGGGCTATCGCGTGGCCCTCGTTCCCCAGCCCGACTGGCATGGTGATTACCGTGATTTCAAGAAGCTGGGTCGTCCGCGTCTCTTCTTCGCCATCTCGCCCGGTGCCATGGACTCTATGGTCAACCGCTATACGGCAAACCGTCGCCTGCGTAGCGACGATGCCTATACTCCCGGCGGGCGTCATGGTATGCGCCCCGACTATCCCTCGATAGTGTATACCAAGATACTCAAACAGCTCTATCCCGATGTACCCGTGGTGCTGGGTGGCATTGAGGCTTCGCTGCGACGCCTCACCCACTATGACTACTGGCAAGACAGTCTGCGCCGATGCATCCTCTGCGACTCGGGCGCCGACCTTATCGTCTATGGCATGGGCGAGCGTCCTATTGTGGAGATATGCCGCCAGCTCGAAGGTGGTACCCCGTTTGACCAGTTGCGCTCCATCCCCCAGACCGTCTATCTCTGTCGTGAGGGCGATATCCCCGGTGGGGTAGGCGACGACGATATCGTGCTCCACAGTCATGAAGAGTGTCTGCAGAACAAGAAGGCTCAGGCTGAGAACTTCCGCCATATCGAGGAAGAGTCAAACAAGATGCACGCCCAGCGGCTTATACAGGCGGTAGGCAATACCTGCGCTGTCGTCAATCCGCCTTACCCGCCGATGACGACCGAAGAACTCGACGCTTCGTTTGACTTGCCCTACACCCGACTGCCTCATCCCAAGTATAAGGATAAGGTTATTCCTGCCTACGAGATGATTAAGTTTTCTGTCAACATCCACCGTGGTTGTTTCGGTGGTTGCGCCTTCTGTACCATCTCTGCCCATCAGGGCAAGTTTATCACCTGTCGTAGCAAGGAGAGCATTCTGCGTGAGGTAAAGCAGGTCATGGAGATGCCAGGGTTCAAGGGCTATCTCTCAGACCTCGGCGGCCCGTCGGCCAACATGTATGGCATGCATGGCAAAAACCAAAACGCCTGTGCCAAGTGCAAGCGTCCGTCGTGCATCCATCCTCGTATCTGCCCCAATCTGAATACCGACCATTCCAAGTTGCTCGACATCTACCATGCGGTCGATGCACTGCCCGGTATCAAGAAGAGCTTCATCGGCAGCGGTGTGCGCTACGACCTGCTGCTGCACCGCTCGGGCGACGAGAAGTCTGACAAGGCTGCCCGCGATTATACCCGTGAGCTCATCTGTCGCCATGTGAGCGGTAGACTCAAGGTCGCGCCCGAGCACACTTCCGACAAGGTGCTCTATCAGATGCGCAAGCCGTCGTTCCAGCTCTTCTATGAGTTCAAACGTATCTTTGACCGCATCAACAAGGAAGAAAATCTGAAGCAACAGATAATCCCTTACTTCATAAGCAGTCATCCAGGTTGCCAGGAAGAAGATATGGCTGAGCTTGCCGTCATCACCAAAGACCTCGACTTCCACTTAGAGCAGGTGCAGGACTTCACGCCAACTCCCATGACAGTCAGCACCGAAGCATGGTATACTGGCTACGATCCATATACGCTTGAGCCAGTCTTCTGCGCCCGTACCCAGCGTGAGAAACTTGCCCAGCGCCAGTTCTTCTTTTGGTATAAAAAAGACGAACGTGCCAATATTGAGCGCGAACTGCGTCGCATTGGGCGTGCAGACCTCATCGGCAAGTTGTACAGCGGTACGGGTTTCGCCAACCGTCATGCCGTCTATGACGACAAGGCCATCGGAAGTCGCCCGGATTATCCCCAGAAGTCCAGGAAGAAGAAACCGAACGAGAAAGCATCGTTCAATCCCAACTTCAACCATTCCGGCCAGCGTCCTAACGGCAGCAGGAAGAACAGACCTGCCGATGGGCGTAGGAACCATCGTCGCGACTCCTGATGGTGTGGTCGCGGCTCATACGTTTACCATAATAAATATGTTGCAAATAAGACCTGCCACTCCTGCAGATACCGATGACATCATGCCCATCATCCACGGGGCATGTGCCATCATGCAGGAGAGTGGCAATACCCATCAGTGGGTCAACGGCTATCCCTCCCGTGACGTTATCTGTCAAGACATTGCCCGTGGCGATGCTTGGCTCGTCACTGGAGATAATGGCGACGCCGTGGGCTACTTTGTCTTCCGTCCTGGCCCTGACCCCACCTATCGCCACATCTATCACGGCGCGTGGCTCAATGACGCCCCTTATCACGTCATTCATCGTATCGCCGGCAGACCTCATGTCCATGGCATCTTCGATGCCGTGATGCGTCACTGCCAGGCAGCGCAGACCGACCTCCGCATTGATACCCACCGCGATAACCATATCATGCGCCATCTCATAGCCAAATACGCCTTCATCTACTGTGGTATCATCCATACCGAGATGGGCGATGAGCGGCTGGCGTATCAGTTGGCGGCCACCCCGTAAACCCATACGCTGCCCGAGATGACCCCTGGCGGGCTGCGCATTATCGTTGTAAAAATAACAAGTAAAATGAAAATACTACGTCGCATTTTGACCTTCATCGCCTGTATGGCGGTGATAGCCGTGGTGTCCGTACGACGCGACCATCGGCTCTTGGGGTATGAGTTAGAAAACAAGGCAACCACAGCCCCTACTGATACGCTCACTATGGCGGGCGACACGCTGGTGGTGCATACCGCCATGCTCGCCCAGGATGTGCAGGGCTATGCCGGAACCACGCCGCTCGACATCTATGTCCTGGACAATGTGGTGGTGAAGATTGTCGCCTTGCCCAATGTCGAGAGCCCCGACTTCTTTGGCGAGGCAGTCGGTCTGCTCGATGCCTATAAGGGCAAGACCGTCGATGAGGCGCTGTCAGCCAAAGTCGATGGCGTGAGCGGAGCCACCTTCTCGTCTCAGTCGCTTATCTCCAATGTGCGCAGAGGTGTGGCCTATGCCTCCGCCCACAATGCTTCCGCAGCCGACGGTGCCCTGTCGTGGTCGCTCAAGACCATTGTAGCGCTCCTGGTTATCGTCCTCGGAATGACGGTGCCCCTCGTGGTACGCAACAAGAAGATGAGACTCGTCCAGTTGGTGCTCGACATCGTAGTGTTGGGACTCTGGACCGGAACCTTTGTGAGCTACACGATGCTGGTCAACCTCATGTCCAACGGACTCACCTCCTGGTCGCTCGTCGTTCCGATGCTCCTTGTGGTGGCAGCCTTTGTCTATCCCCTCTTCGGACGCCGAGCCTATTACTGCACCCACCTGTGTCCTCTCGGTGCCGCGCAGGAACTGGCATTCAAGGTCCCAGCCCGCAAGCTCACCCTCAGCAAGAAGGCAGCCCATCGCCTGACCCTCTTCAAGGTCGTCCTGTGGAGCGTGCTTATGCTCCTTATGCTCCTGGGCGTAGGCTTCGAGTGGATGGACTATGAGCCATTCACCGCCTTTGTCCTCAGTTCGGCCGGAGTCGTGGTGATAGTCTTTGCAGTAGTCATCCTGCTCACCTCCGTCTTCGTGCCCCGTCCCTATTGCCGCTTCATGTGTCCCACGGGTACACTGCTCAAGCAGAAGTAGGCCGCTCCACACCCAGCTTGTACCGTCACGACGCGTCAAGCTGGGTGTGGATTTTTTTTGTCCAGCCCCACGCGTTTCCCCACCCATTCTACAATCATTATTGTTAGCATTATAGTTATTGTCTATGACAATATAGATAAATTCATTTGTTTGTCTATAATTATATATCTATCTTTGCAGAAGATAGGCTACACCTCAGCCATTAAGCGAGCTTATGGCGTTCGGTTTGCACTATCTTTGCACCATCTGACAATAACGAATAACAATAAAGATATGGAGAACTTAACAGACATTATCAAAGGCAGCCAGCTCACGCTGGTTGACTTCTACGCTACCTGGTGCGGACCATGCAAGATGATGCACCCAGTGTTGGAACAACTCAAGAAGGAACTCGGCGACAGCATCCGAGTCATCAAGGTCGACATTGACAAGAACGAGTCTACCGCCATGCAGATGCGCATCCAGTCGGTACCCACGCTGATGCTCTTCCAGAGCGGAGAGATGAAGTGGAGACAGAGCGGAGCCATGTCGCTCGCCGACCTCAAAGCCACCATCGCCAAGTATCAATAGACTATTCACCCGCCAACCCTTACCGCTATGACGACCCCAACCCCGAGATATATTATAATAGGTGGTGTGGCCGGAGGAGCCACCGCCGCCGCGCGTATACGTCGCCTGACCGAGAAAGCAGAGATTATCCTCATCGAGAAAGGAGCCTATATCTCTTATGCCAACTGTGGACTGCCTTATTACATAGGCGGTGTCATCGCCGACCGTGACCGTCTGTTTGTGCAGACGCCCGAGTCGTTCGGCCGCAGGTTCAATATAGATGTGCGCACACTGAGCGAGGTTATCGCTATCGACCCCTCCAGCCACCAGGTGACCGTACGCACCGCCGACGGCAGCCAGTATGTCGAGCCTTACGACAAGCTCCTGCTTTCTCCCGGTGCCTCGCCAGTGGTGCCGCCGCTGCCGGGCATCGACAGCGAGGGCATCTTCACGCTGCGCAATGTGGCCGACACCGACCGCATCAAGTCCTATATGACCGACCACGATGTGAAGCGTGCCGTCATCGTGGGTGGAGGGTTCATAGGACTCGAGATGGCCGAAAACCTCATGCACGCCGGAGCCCAGGTGGCGGTGGTCGAGATGGCCAACCAGGTGATGGCGCCCATCGACTATTCGATGGCGTCGCTCGTCCACGAGCATCTGCAGCAGCAGGGCGTGCAACTCTATCTGGAGCAGGCTGTCGACGCCTTTTCGCGCCACGACGGCTCGCTCACCGTACACTTCAAATCGGGCGTCAGCCTCCAGGCCGACATGGTGCTGCTCAGCATCGGCGTGAGAGCCGAGACCCGACTGGCCCAGGCTGCCGGCATACGCCTGGGCGAGATGCGTGGCATCTGGGTCGATGACTATCTGCAGACCTCGGTCCCCGATGTCTATGCCGTGGGCGACGCCATCGAGTTTCCCCATCCCCTCACGGGCAAGCCCTGGCTCAACTTCCTCGCCGGACCCGCCAACCGACAGGCGCGCATCGTGGCCGACAATATGGTGATGGGCAACAAGGTGAAGTATGAAGGCTCCATAGGCACCTCGATAGCCAAGGTGTTTGACCTGACCGTAGCATCGACCGGACTGCCTGCAAAGCGGCTCAAGATGATGGACATCCCTTACCTCTCTGCCACCATCCACATCGGTGCCCATGCCGGCTACTATCCCGGCAGTCTGCAGATGGACATCAAGATTACCTTCTCGCCCACCGACGGCAAGCTCTATGGTGCGCAGATAGTGGGCTACGACGGCGTCGACAAGCGCATAGACCAGTATGCCCTCGCCATCAAGCAGGGAGCCACCGTCGCCGACCTTACCCGTCTGGAGCACGCCTACGCGCCGCCCTTCTCGTCGGCCAAAGACCCCGTGGCCATCACGGGCTATGTGGCTGGCAATATACTCAGTGGCAAGATGTCGCCACTCTACTGGCGCGAGTTGCGCGATGCCGACCTCACGGGCGTGACCCTCGTCGATGTGCGTACGCCCGACGAGTATGCGCTGGGCACCATCGACGGCGCCGTCAATATACCGCTCGACGACCTCAGAGAGCGTATGGACGAAATCCCAACCGGCCGTCCGGTGTGGCTCTTCTGCGGCATAGGACTGCGTGGGTATCTCGCGTCCAACATACTCAAGGACAATGGCTACGCCGAGGTGCGCAATCTGATAGGCGGACTCAAGACCTATCGTGCCGCCACCGCCCGTATAGCCCCTCCCGTGGGCTTCGCTGCCGCCGGAGATAGCGCATCGCCCACCGAGGCAGCCTCTGCCGAGAAGGCGGTGGTGCGCATTGACGCCTGCGGCATCCAGTGCCCCGGCCCCATCCTCCGCCTCAAGCAGGCCATCGACACCCTCGCCCCCGGCGACAGACTCGAGGTGACGGCCACCGATGCGGCGTTCCCCCGCGATGCCGAGGCATGGTGCCACACCACGGGCCACCGCTTCCTGGGCCGACGTGCCGAGGGCGGAGTCTATACCGCGCTGATAGAGAAGTCTACCGCCTGCGCCGTAGAGTCTGCCCGCTCTCTGCCCACCGGTCAGGGCAAGACCCTCATCCTCTTCAGCGACGACCTCGACAAGGCGCTGGCCACCTTTGTCCTCGCCAACGGAGCCGCAGCCACGGGCCAGAAGGTGAGCATCTTCTTCACCTTCTGGGGACTCAACGCCATCAAGAAGGCGCACAAACCCAAGGTCAGCAAAGACCTCTTCGGGCGTATGTTCAGTTGGATGCTGCCTTCCGACTCCACCCGTCTCGCCCTCTCCAAGATGAACATGATGGGCATCGGCGCCAGAATGATGCGCCACATCATGACCCGCAAGGGCGTAGACTCGCTCGAGTCGCTGCGGCAGCAGGCCATCGACAACGGTGTGGAGTTCATAGCCTGCCAGATGTCGATGGATGTGATGGGCGTGAAGCGCGAAGAACTGCTCGACCATGTCACCGTGGCCGGTGTGGCCACCTATATGGAGCGTGCCGACCGTGCCAATGTCAATCTGTTTATCTGAGCCGATGAACTTGCAACAGTTAAGATATATTATCGCCGTCAACCGCTTTCGCAACTTTGCGAAGGCGGCTGAGTCGTGCCATGTCTCTCAGCCCACGCTCAGCGCCATGCTGCAGAAGTTGGAGGAAGAGCTCGACACGCGCATCTTTGAGCGCACCAATCGCAGCGTGGTGCCCACGGCGGCAGGAGAGAAGATCGTGCGCCAGGCAGAGAACGCTCTGGCAGAGATAGACCGCATCGCCGAGATTGTGGCCGAGGACAAGGGGCGCATAGGCGGAGTGTTTGCGCTCGCCGTGGGCCCCACCATAGCGCCCTACATCCTGCCCCGGTTTATCCGCCATTATCGCGAGATGTTTCCCTCGGTCCAGCTGTCTATCCAGGAACTCAAGGCCGACCACATGGTCGACGCCCTTCTGCGTGGTCAGCTCGACGCCGGCATCGCCATCTCGGGCAACGTGCGCGATGGAGTGCTCGAGATACCCCTCTACACCGAGCGGTTCTATGTCTATCTGGCAGAGAGCTGCTGGCGCAAGCTGCCCGTCTTCAAGCCGTCCAATCTGGAGCACGAGAACATGTGGGTGATGCGCGATGCGCAGTGTCTCCGCGACAGTGCGTTCTCGTTCTGTAAAGCCCGCACCAAGGGCAACCATATCTACGAGGCTGGCAGTATAGACACGCTGGTGCACATCGTCGACGAGAACGGCGGGTTCACCATCGTGCCCGAGATGCACTTGCCCCTGCTCAGCGACAAGCAGCGCCAGAACGTGCGGCCCATCGATGGCGACTATCTCTCGCAGCGCCGCGTGTCGCTCTACATCAGGGCCGACTACATCAGGCAGCGCATGCTCAACACCGTGATCGATGCTCTCAAGCAGTTTATGCCCCCAGGCATGCTCGGCGAGGGTATCGTCAAGTATGGCATCAAGCTGTAGGCTCGCCGCCACCATCCATCCCGTCTTTCAGCTCGCCGCAAGGGAGGTACAGACCGACACCATTCGGCAGACCACCCTTGCGGCGCTCCCGTTTATGGGCGTCGTGTACAGGGGCGGGGTGATGGCTGGCGAGTGCTGGACGGATGCGGATTGGGGTAGGGCGGATGCGGATGAGGGCAGGTCTGATGTAGACGTGGGACGTGTTGATGTAGACGAGGGCGGGAGGAATGTTGTAGTGGGCAAGGCGCATGATGTAGTGGGTAGGACGAGTGTTGTAGTGGGCAAGGCGGATGTTGTAGTGTGCAAGGCGGATGATGTAGTGGGTAGGACGGGTGTTGTAGACGGCAGAACGGCGGTTGAAGAGGGGGTGGCAGTGGTGGCTGCCGTCATTTCATCCATCTTCTCCGAGTGCCTCTACAAGTAGACTTCAAACTCTGAAACAGAAAAATACAACCGCGAAATAATCATATCACGCCGCGAAACGATTAAATCAAACCCCGATTTCCCCTTTATCGCCATCTCCGCGATATTCCCCGTCATTCCCTCCACTTTGTCACTCAGCCTCGAGCGGCTCACGTTGGTCGCCTAATGGCCGAAATGACATTTTGCAGTCATAAGTATAATGCGCCAAACTACATTTTTCATCCCACTTCTTCGTTTTTTATCAAAAAAGGCTATAACTTTGAGGCACAATACCCCAAGGTGAGCCACCAAGCTACGAAGGCTAATGACGCACGATACATATCACGCCACTATCATCTTTATCATACAACTATGCCACACACGAATATCCCAACTGGAGTCTATGACCAGATTATCAATCGCCTCTTTCAGCAGAAACTGAACGAGGTAGATTCCCACCGTTTCTATATTGGCAAGAAGCCGATAGGCAAAGATGCTGCTGTCAATATACTCAGCAAGTATTTGCAGCACCTTGTTGAAATCGCGTTTATAGGATGCCCCGAAGACCTTGGAACGGACAGATATACCGACTTCGTCAATTCGGTTATCAAAACCTTGGGTAGAGAGTTCAATGTAGATGACTCCGAACTTGACCTGATTGATGCTCAGAAGAATATACTTACAGCCGTCGTAGACCGGACTAACTGCGAATATCCTGATATCGAGAAGCATCTCAAGGCCATTACGCCTATTACTTCTATAAGCCGTAGCGCCCTCTTCTTCGGTGGTGGCAGAGGTCGTGTAGATATGGAGAGTGAGTTGAATCGCGAAATTCTCTGTGCCGATGAGATATGTTGGGTGGTTTCCTTTATCAAGACAAGTGGTCTAAACCTGCTTTGGAACAGTCTGAGGAAGTTCACCAGTGCAGGGAAACGGCTGCGTATCATCACGACGACATATACGGGCGCTACAGATTACGATGCCATAGCCCGTTTGGCCACTTTGTGTAACACCGAGATAAAGATTTCGTATGATGGAACGCAGGACCGCCTTCATGCCAAGTCTTATATATTCCTCCGGAATTCTGGCTTTCATACTGCCTATATAGGTTCGAGCAATCTCTCTCATTACGCCTTGAAAGACGGTAAAGAATGGAACTTCAAAGCCACCCAGTTTGAGTTGCCTCAGGTAGTAGAAGAGGTGCGTAATTCATTTGAAAGTTATTGGCGTGATGATACATTTGAAGATTTCGTGCCTGGTGTAAGCGACGAAAGACTGAAAAGAGCCTTAGGGGCTGACTGGGATGCTCCTTTGCTCGACTTCTCGGCTCTTGACCTGATGCGCGCGAAGGACTATCAGCAGGAAATTCTGGAGAAACTGGATGTCGAACGCCATGTACATGGGCATTACCGCAATCTCGTGGTGGCTGCTACGGGTACAGGAAAGACGGTGATAGCAGCCTTCGACTTCAAACGCTATCGTGCGGAGCATCCCGATTGTCATTTCCTTTTCCTCGCTCATCGGCAGGAGATACTGCGACAGGCTATGCAGACTTTCCGCGTTGTGCTCGAAGATCCCAACTTCGGCAGTGTGTGGGATGGCAACAACGAACCGTCCAGCTACCAGCATGTCTTTGCGAGCAAGGACACCTTGCGTAATCGTTTGGACAGTCTGCAACTCACAAAAGACTATTATGACTATATGGTCGTCGACGAGGTGCACCATATTATAGCACCGACATACGTCAAATTGATGACCAACTTCACTCCCAAGATACTACTTGGCCTGACTGCTACCCCCGAACGAACCAACGACCAGGAAGATATCACCATATACTTTGATGGTCACATCTCGGCGGAAATTCGTCTGCCTGCCGCTCTCAATGCAGGTCTGCTCGCACCTTTCTATTATTATGGAATTCCTGACAATGTAGACCTCTCGGAGGTGAAATGGAGTGGACATGGTTATGATGTTGCCGAACTTTCACGCATTTATACGCAGAACGATAACCGCACCGGTCTTATCTTGAAGAAAATGCAGCAGTATATTGGAAACAGCCGCTTGAACAAGGTGCGGGCGCTATGTTTCTGTGTGGATAAGAACCATGCCAAGTTCATGAATGCCAAGTTTACGTTGGCAGGATTGAAAACTAATGTGCTTACAAGCGATGACAATGACTATCATCGCAAACTTGTGAGGAAGCAACTTCAACAAGGTCGCATCAATTATCTCTTTGTGGTTGACCTCTTCAATGAGGGCGTCGATATACCCGAGATTGACACCATCCTCTTTCTGCGTCCTACCGAGAGTGCTACCGTATTTATCCAGCAGTTTGGTCGCGGGCTTCGTCTGCATAGTGGCAAGGACCATCTTACGGTCCTTGACTTTGTGGGTCATTCGCGTGCCGAGTTCAGTTATAAAGAGCGCTTTGAGGCCCTGATCGGCCGGCGCTCGCGGAATATAAAGGATGAGATTGAAGGTGGATTCTCCAATGCTCCTATAGGTTGCAAGATTATTCTGGAAGAAAAGGCCAAAGAGGAAATCATCGCTAATATTGATGGCTACTTGCGCAGTCTGAACCGCAGTCGTGTCGTCAAGGAAATATTGGCCTACCACAAGACCTGCAAGGGTAACTTCTCGCTCAAGGGCTTTCTGGCTTACAGCCATGTGCCATTTCATAAGGTGTATGGTGCCCTGACGTGGGGCGAATTGTGCCAATTGGCGGGTGTGCAGGAATCGGTGTCTGTGCACGCAGGGCAGATTAAGTATGCAGTGACCAAGAAATGGCTTGCTACAGATTCGTTCTCATACTTCACTCAGCTGTTGCGCTTTGCCGATTGTGGATTCAAATGTAATACAGAGGAATTCTCTGAACAGGAAAAGCGTTGCGCAGTGATGCTCTACTATGACTTGTATGACAAGGCGGGTAATTATGACGGTATCTGCACAATGTTTGACGACCTGGCTTCCGATAAACTGTTTGTTCAGGAATTCAAGGAGGTCGTCTCTTATCTGCGTGACAGATGCTCTGCACCGGAAAAAGTTGACAATTCAGTGTATAACGAATGGAATCCACTGCATCTGCATGGGGTATACACTAAAGCGCAGATACAGGCGGCACTCGGACTATCAACGATAGACCGCAAGTCGCCTTCGCGGGAAGGCATGGAGCGCCTGAAAGATATAAAACTCGAGGCGATGTATGTGGATATTATCAAAAAGCGCGAAGAGGGTTCTATGACTGCATATAAAGATTATGCCCAAAACCGTGAGTTTTTCCATTGGGAAACCCAGAATCGTGTGCGTGAGGGGAGTCGCGAGGCAGAGGCATACCGTAATGGCGAGAATAACATGCTCCTGTTTGTAAGGCAACAGGTGGAACATCCGGATTATGGTTGCAGAATGGGATTTACCTATCTTGGTCAGGTCACAATGGAGAGCATCGAGGGTTCTAAACCCATGCAGATAGTGTGGCATCTCGCCACGCCTATGTCTGAATCGACTTACGCCTTTGCGAGTCAATATAAAGCTATAGGATAATGCAGCGTATGGATAAGAGGAAACATGTTGAGGTGGTGGCAGCCATTATCTGTGATGGCGACAGGGTCTTTGCCACGCAGCGTGGTTATGGTGAATGGAAAGACTGGTGGGAGTTTCCCGGCGGGAAGATGGAGCCGGGCGAGACGCCTGAAGCGGCTCTGTGTAGAGAAATTAGGGAGGAACTGGCAACGAGGATAAGCGTCGGCGAACGGCTCACAACGGTCGAATATGATTACCCGAAGTTTCATCTGACCATGCACTGCTATCTCTGCACAGTGATGAGTGGTGAGTTGACGCTGCTGGAGCACGAGGCGGCAAAGTGGCTCGGGCTGGGTGAACTCGACTCGGTGAGGTGGTTGCCCGCCGACGAACTGGTGATAGAACGGCTGAAAGCGAGGGCTGTGGAGGGCGAGACAAGATGAGATACTCAGAAAGCGAACTTGGCGGCAAGGGCTTGTAAAAGAGTGGGAAAGTGAATCAGGGGCAATGGCAGACAAACTGACAAAGGAGCAGCGCCATCACTGTATGGCACAGATACGGGGGAAGGGCACCAAACCAGAAATGGTGGTGAGGAAATTCCTCTTTGGCCGTGGCTTCCGCTACAGGCTCAACCATCCGTGGCTGCCCGGACACCCCGACATCGTGCTGCGCAAGTATCGCTCGGTCATCTTTGTCAATGGCTGCTTCTGGCATGGTCATGAGGGCTGTCGCTATTATGTGGTACCCAAGAGTAATACCGAATTCTGGAAGGCGAAAATAGCGCGCAACCGCGCCCGCGACATCGAAGAGCAGCGCCGTCTTGCCTCGATGGGATGGCATTGTATCACTGTGTGGGAGTGTCAGCTCAAACCTGCGGTGAGAGAACAGACACTGGAGTCGCTGGCGTATACTCTCAACAGGATATGGCTCAACGATCACAGCGTAAGGAAGTATGAATTGGATGAGAAGGCACCGGGCATGGTGGCCGAAGATGGCGAGCCTGAATAGGAAGATAGTGACGCAGGCGATATAGGCCCCGAGCGGCGGCGCGGCGATAAGCTCCGTGCCCATAAACGAAAAAACCGAGAAGCCCATGGTGTGGACTTCTCGGTCGAAGTGGCTTTGTGTTCCCTGTCTTGAGCCTCTTGTCGGATTCGAACCAACGACCCCGAGATTACAAATCACGTGCTCTGGCCAACTGAGCTAAAGAGGCGGGTGGGCAAGCGATTCTTATCGCGCCGCTACAACCTATTACCCTTGCTATGTTCCCATCCTGGGGGATTCACAGGGAGCTGGCCGTAAGAGACTTGCCCATTTTGCGGATGCAAAGATACTACTTTTCGTGCTAAATCAAGCATGAAATGGTACATTTTTTTCTATTTTAACTAAAAAGCCATGCTTTATGGGGCTCGGAGGTACGCTCTTGGCAGCCAAATGTCGGTCAGAAATCGACTACGGTGATGCCGGCTCCGCCAAACTGCACATGCTCGTCGGCATAGTGGGTGACATTGGGGATGGCTCCGAGGTACTGACGGATGAGCTGGCGCAGGATGCCGTTGCCCTTGCCATGGAGGATGCGCACGCGCTGCATACCCATGAGGATGGCATCGTCGATGAAATGCTGCACGGCATTGAGCGCTTCGTCGCCACGCATACCCCGCACATCGAGGTCCTGGTGGAAGTTCTGGCGGTGACTGTCGATGGTCTGCTGGGTGAGGTGGGAGATGTTGTAGCTGCGCAGGTTCTCCATACGTTCGTCGGCATGGGTTTTGGGAGCTTCGGTGGTGGCGGCGCTCTGTGGGGCGTTGGCACGCTGCAGTCTGTCAACCCGCATACGAGTGCGCATGTCGCCAAAGATGACGCTGGCCATCTTGCCGTCGATGCGCTCGATGGTGCCCACCGACGATGCACCCTTGATGCACACGCTGTCGCCGGCTGCCAATGGCTGCTGGCTGGCTTGGGCCTGCTGCCGGGCTTGCTCCTGGCGCTTCTGCTGTTGCTGCTGTTCGTTGGCGCGCTGCTCCTTGCGCTGCTGGCGTCGCTCCTTGCGCTGTTGAATCTGTGCCATCTTGCGGGCTATCATCTCGTCGTTGGCTTGGGTGTCGAGGTCGCTTACCTCCTGCTTGAACTGCTCCAGTTCCTCGCGGATGCGCTTGGTGTTTTCGCGTTCAGCCTGGCTCTCACGTATCTCGCGTATGGTGTTTTCGATACGTCGGTTGCTCTCGCTCAATATTTCTTCAGCCTCCTGCTTGGCTCGGCGCAGTATCTCCTTGCGCTGTACGCCAATCTGCTCGATATCATGCTCATAGCGTTCTATCTGGCGCTCCAGCTCCTTCTCGCGCTGATGGATATTGGTGCGCTTGTTTTCCCAGTAACGCTTGTCGCGAACGATATCCTGCAGATACTTGTCGCTCTGGATGTAGTCGGAGCCCACGATGTTGCTGGCTTGGCGTATCACCTCTTCGGGGAGTCCTATCTTGCGCGCAATCTCGATGGCAAACGAGCTGCCGGGGCGACCTATGGAGAGTTGGAACAGAGGCTTCATCTCGTGGCGGTCGTAGAGCATGGCGCCGTTGGCCACGCCCTCGTGCTCGTCGGCGAAGTGCTTGAGGTTCTGGTAGTGCGTGGTGATGACGCCCCAGGCTCCGTGGGCAAGAAATTGCCCCAGTACACTCTCGGCTATGGCTCCGCCGATGTTGGGCTCGGTTCCGGTGCCAAACTCGTCGATGAGTATCAGTGTGGATGGATTGGCCTGCTTCAGCATGTTCTTCATATTGAGCAGGTGGGAGGAGTAGGTGGACAGGTCGTTCTCGAGACTCTGCTCATCGCCGATGTCTATCATGATGTCCTTGAACATACCCACGCGCGAGCGTTCGTCTACGGGGATGCCCAGACCACACTGCACCATATACTGCAAGAGTCCGGTGGTCTTGAGGCAGACGGACTTTCCGCCGGCATTGGGGCCCGAGATGATGAGTATGCGGTTGTCGGTGGTGAGCTCTATATTAAGAGGTACGAGCGCGGAGGGAGTGGCAGAGTTCTGCTTGAGGCGCTGCTCGAGCAAGGGGTGGCGGGCTCGGGTCCAGTCGATGATAGGGGTGGCAGTCACCTGAGGTTCGGCGCACTGCATACTCTCGGAGAGAGAAGCCTTGGCGTGTACGAAGTCGATGTCGGCCAGAAAGTCCTGGGAGAACAGTATCTCCTCGGTATGGGGGCGTATGTCGTCGGCCATCTGCTTGAGTATGCGGATAATCTCATGTCGCTCGTCGCTCTCGAGCTCGCGTATATGGTTGTTGGCCTCTACCACCTCGGCAGGCTCCACATACACGGTGCGTCCGCTTGCCGACTCGTCGTGTACGATACCACCTATCTTGCGCTTCAGTCCTGGCGCCACGGGCAATACCAGTCGGCCGTCGCGTAGGGTGGGGGCTACGTCCTTGTCTACAAGTCCTTCGCTCTGTGCCGAGCGGAGTATTCCACCCAGTATGCGCGAGATGGAACCCTTGGTTCGGGCCAGTTCGTGACGGATTTCAGCTAATTTGGGAGAGGCATTGTCCTTGATATGTCCGAATTTGTCTAATATGCGGTCGATGTCCTTCACTATCTGGGGCATGGGTATCACGCCCTCGGTGAGTGCCGCAAGGGCGGGGAAGATGAAGGCGGTATGTTCGTCGTCGGTATAGCGCTTGAGAAAAGCCACGACGTCATTCATCGTGGCAAGGGTGCGCATCAGCTCAAAGAGCTCAGTCTCTTCGAGGAATGTGCCCGTCATGCGGAGCCGCTTCATGCTTTCGCGAATATCGAAAAATGCATTTAGAGGGAAATCCTCTTCGCCCGAACGTATACGTTTCATCTCTCTAATCTGCTCCATAGAAGCATTGATGGCGTCTGCATCGGTCATAAACGCCATGTTGTCGATGCGCACGATGCCCAATGGTGAGAGACAACGCGAACGAAGCATGTCGCGAATCTCATGAAAACCTATCTTAAATTCGAAATTATCAGGGTAAATCATACTGCAAAGTTACCACTTTTCCTGCATAAGGATAAGGAAAACGGAAATAATTTGAAAAAAAAACTACAAAAGTTTGGCGGAACCAAAAAAACTTAATACCTTTGCACTCGCTTTTAAGGCACATCGACCTGCCAGCAATGATGAAAGCATTGGAGAGATGGTAGAGTGGTCGATTACAGCGGTCTTGAAAACCGCCGTACCGAGAGGTACCGGGGGTTCGAATCCCTCTCTCTCCGCCAAAGTCCTGTAAGTCGAAAGATTTACAGGACTTTTATTTAATGGTCTATTTTCTTAAATGAGCACAAATATAGGCTTACCCGATAAACATTGTGGAATATTGATTACAACCAGTTAGGGAAGCCTTTACCTTTATCTTTTATTATGTTGTACACGGATAGCACACACGAATTTTTGAGCCATAAACGAACGTTGTGGGGAAAATCCAATTGGGAGAAAACTTGTGATGATGGTGGCAAGTTCTTTGGTTGGTAATTATGCATCAAAATATACTTTTGGTTTATTTCAAGGCATTTTTTCTAACTCGTTTCTTGCAAGGAAGAATAAAAATATCTATCTTTGCAGTTGAATATTTAGCTTTGCAATAAACTATGAGTGTATTATACGGAACAAAAATAAACCAACTGCTTGCCAATACCGCACCGACAGGGCTGTTATTTGCTGACTGTCTGAAGAAGAAAGGCTATTCGGTCCAACTGCAAAAGAAATACAGAGACTCAGGATGGCTGACAGCTATATGCAAAGGTGTGATGTGTCGCACTGGTGCCCGTTTGAATGCTTATGATGCCATAGCGTCATATAACAAACAGATGGGTGGCACCCTCAGAGTGGCTGCAATGTCTGCCTTGGAATATACGGGGTTCAACCATTATGTACCAATGGGAAAGCCTGTTCTGATGGTGGCAGCACCAACGTTCAAGACACCATTATGGATGCAAAGTGATGTCTATGACGCTACCTTCCGGGTGTTTCACACAAATGCCTTCTCGTATACAGAGACAATAGAAAGAGTTACGGACAGTGGCACGTTATATGTTTCTTCTCCAGAACAAGCGTTCTTGGAATGTCTAATCTTGGCTCCAAAGTCATACAGCTACATGGA
Organism: Prevotella sp. P4-67; assembly: GCF_002251325.1. Classification (NCBI taxonomy): domain Bacteria; kingdom Pseudomonadati; phylum Bacteroidota; class Bacteroidia; order Bacteroidales; family Prevotellaceae; genus Prevotella; species Prevotella sp. P4-67. The sequence continues at coordinate 34,891 of NZ_NPJL01000014.1, read as the reverse complement.
TCTGTACTATGTTATGGAGCAACTGACCACCCTACGTTCTGATGTTGTACAGCACTTGTTGGAAACTTTGGACAACAACAGAGTAAAGAGGATGTTTCTGTATATGGCTGAAAAGGCAGGTCATTTTTGGTTCGAAGAACTGCATCCCGAAAAGATATATGTCGGGACTGGGAAAATCCAAGCTGCTACCAATGGTACATTTAATCGTAAATATAACATGACTATTCCAAAAGATTTAGAAGAATATGAGGGATAAGTACAAGAAGCAGGTCGCATTATTGATAAGAATTATGCCGTCTGTATATCGTATCAAGGAATTTGCCGTGCATGGTGGAACAGCCATAAATCTGTTCCGCAAGAATTTGCCACGGTAGCCCTGATTGGAGTCTGTGTAGTGCCGGTGATTTGTCCAAATATCCTTCTGTCCATTGAAAATTGCTCAATATCAGAAATCTGAAGGAGCATAACATTCAAAAATATGAGCAGGGAATTAAAAAGTTGAAAGACTTCTTATTTCCCAAATAGATTGAGTTATCGAGGCTGAGTCAAAACTAATAAAATGTGAAGAAAAGGCTAAACGTAGGAGGTGCGGGCATTCCTGCCCGCACCACTGCAGACAGCCGTAACTAACTGACTTTCTTGCTGCAATGCCGCAGGCAAGAATGCCCGCGGCTCCTACAGTTTGCATTGCAGTTTATGCATATTTCATCATTTTATTACTTTTGAACACACCCTCCTCCGTTGGTGAGCATACGAGTTAATATTACTTAACCTTTTGACCCTTGCCATTGATGATAACACCTCTACATTCTGAGTCCTTGCAGAGGTAGAGGTCATAGCCTATGGCTTTGATGCTACTATATACAGGAGGTGTGATAATCTTACCTTCTGGAGACATCAGACCGTGCCAATCATATTCTGTCTCGTACTGTTTGCAGCGAGCGACTGCATGTATAGGAGATGGCACAGAATTCATTTCTTCACTTGTCACGTTGCCTTCATCGTCATAGTTCTTTGTTGACTCATAACGCAACTCGTTGGTCTCGTATGTCAACTGCTCCACATTGTAGATATAGAAGTCATTGATGAGCTTGCCCTGCAAGGTATATCTGCGAATGATATGGTCAGGAGTAATCTCGGTTATCATTTCATCCAATATACTGTATTTAGCTTCGGCGAATGGAAAAACAGTACCCATAGAAGCGTTCAACACACTTTGCTTTTTGCCCTGAGTGACAATCCAGAAAGTATCGACAGGCTCTATTGCATCATACTTGGCAGTCAACACCCAGTTTCCCTGCTTGTCAATCAAACCTACAGTGTTGAGGTAGCTATTTGCAATAACACAATGATTGTTGTGAAACACATAGCCGTCATACTCTGGATTGTATGGAGTCTTGAGGTCTATGGCTACTTTTCCTTTCGCATCGATGAACTTCAGCCATCCATTATCATCGACACAAGCCAGACCGTCGGAAAATATCCACGCATGGGCATACTGAGGTTTGATAGCTACCTCACCAGTCAGAAGGCTTAGATAACCACGTTTGTCTCCACTCTTGTAGCAAGCCAGCGTGTCCCTACCCAACGGCTTGAATAGCCAGTCAATATCTGTAACAGTCTTCTTGCCGTCAGCATTCTTGACATAGCCAGGGTTGTCATACAAATGGAAATAGGTGACTCCTTGGGAGAGTTTCATGGTATCATAAACACATTCTTTAGCTCTGCACTTCCAAGGGAGTTCCTCATAGAACGCATGACAAACACTATACACCACAGCAGCGGTCAGCATCACCATAATGACAGCAAAGGACGAACAGACAACACGGCGTATGAACTTGCCATACTTGGAGTCGTCGTTCATGCCAAATATTGTCGTAAACCAGTTGGCTATACTGGCAAGGATGGCGGTGAATCCGTGCCAGAACAATACGAAAGCTCGTTTCATGGATGTCGATTTCATTTGTTTTCCTCCTCATCAAAGGCTTCATCAGCCATGTTTGCATATAGGTTGCGGCGCTCTGATTCTGATGCAGGAACCGCACAACAACCTTTCATCTCTGCTGTCTTCCACTTTGCCAGACGACCGAAGAGATTCATACGGGTGCTACTGTCTTTCTGCATCGAAGCACGTGTTCCCTCATTGCTGTAGTCAAAGTTTCGGGCATTGCGGATAGACATTGACATGGCCACCTCTACAGAGTCTTGGTTGGCTCCCATATAAGTAAATGTCCATCCTTCGCCACGTAGCCGTTCCACAAGTTCCTTAATGGTCTTGCCGTTATACTCGCGAGAGGCATTCTCCATACCATCCGTGATAATGGTAACGACCACCAAAGCATCCTTCATGCCCTGTACATGCTTGTGCATACCAGTTAGCGTCATGCCCATAGCGTCATAGAGTGGGGTTGTACAACATGGCTGGAAATTCTCTATATTCAGAGGCTTGGCTTCTGCCACAGGAGTTTTGTCATACAAATGCTTTGTCTCACAACTACAGAATGTCACCAATGACACGAAATGATCCTGAGTGTCGGCAAACTTCTCTTGCGCCTTTTTTATGCCAGCTAAGGTTTCGTTGAAGCCTTCAACGGCAGCTTGGCGTATACACTCCATCGAACCGCTACGGTCGAGGATGATTACATTGAAGACCTTGGTCTTCAGGATTTCATTCTTTACTTCCATTTCATTCATATATTATTGTTGTTAATCAAACGAACGCATAGTCTTGATGAAGGTTAATCGTACCATGCCAAGAATCTCTATCGCCTTGTCAAGGCAGGTCTTCAAGCTTTCTTCACCATTGTAATAGAATTCACAACTTGCCGAGACATTCTTCAAAGTCTGGTCTATATAAACCTTGGCGAGCTTGATTTCACGAGTTGTCTTGTTGCAGGCTGCGAGGACTTTTGTCTCTTCCCCTTCGTCAACCTCATACATTTGGGGGAATACGACAACAAGATAGTCTTCATCATCTGAATTTGCTCCCATCACATAGAATGTTTTCATCTGATAGCGGATAAATATGTCACCTTCATCATCAATCTGAGGCTTGAACCCTAGAGACTGTAGTACTGAGACTACCATTTCATGTCTTGTCATAATACTTGTCGTTTAGTCGTTGTTATCGTTATCGGAACTTTCATCGCTCTCGCCATTATCAATCTTTTCAATAGAGTCGCGAGCGAACATCAAAGCAGCAGCAAGGTGAAGAATCATATGACGGATCACCTCCTCCAGGTCTTCGTTGCCAAGAAGGTCACGTTCGTAGAATAGCCAGAGCCCCTTGCCAAGGGTGTATGCCTTGACGTATTTAAGGGAGGAGTTGATTTTCTCTTTAAGTGCGTTATAGCCTTCCTTGTTATCTTCCTCCAGATCGTAAATGCTTGGAACAGAGATATTGAGGAAGTCCTCATCATCTTCGTTGTACATATAGAGAAAGTTGATACCCTCATAATAAAAGTGATAACCCAACGATTCGTTGTCTTCCAAGTTAAAGCCCAAGTTTTCAAAGGCTGCCAAAATCTTTTCTTTCATCTGATTTAATTTTTATGGTTATTACTATTGTTATCTAAAGCCTATGGTTACAGGTTTGAGTCCTTTGTCCTTTGGGGAGAACTCGCTCCTCACACGCTCATATTCCCGAAGTGACTTGATGCTAACAGAAGGACTTCTTGTCGCTATGATTTCTTCCAATACTTCTTGCGTGATACCTTGTTTCTTTCCGTCAGGGCTCTTGATGGTCTCGTTGAACTTCTTGCGAGCTGCCGACTTGACGATGTAGCTGATGTCAGAGCAGTTGTAGCCGTTGGTCAATTCAGAAAGATGGGTTGTGTCAATATCGCCTTCTGTGGGGAGTTTCGACAGTTCCAAGGCAAACAGACTCTTGCGTGCTTCTATGTCAGGCATGTCGATATACACCATTTCATCTATACGTCCGGTTCTCAGCACCGCCTTGTCTATGCGTTCTGGATGATTGGTAGCTGCGAGGACATAAACACCTTTGTCGGAGGCATTGTTGAGCATGCACAGAAACTCATTTACCTCGCTGTCATAATGTTGGTTGCCTTCCTCACCCGAACGTCGTGGCACCATAGCATCAAACTCATCAAAGAAGAGCAAGGTAGGAGCGTTCTTCTCTGCTTCCTTGAAAACCTCGCCAATCTTCTGCTGGGTTCCGTGAACCCAAGTGCAAGCCAAGTCATCGGGAACGATCTTCATGAAATTGATGCCGACCTCCTCTGCCATCTTCTCCGCAAAGAAGGTTTTTCCACATCCTGCCGGGCCATAAAATAGCATGGACGGAGGCTTGATGCCATAGACTTCGGCACATTCTCGGTTTTGGAGTACGTTGATGAACCCTTCCGTCACTCTCTGCTTCAGTTCGTTCATGCCGGCAACATCACCGAAACCATTGCCTTTCTTCTTTAGTGGAGTGGGGTTCTGCTCTACTGCTTCTTTGGCAACCTTTCTGACCTGCTTTTCTGCTGTGTCGGAAGGTTTCTGTCCGCAGATGCGGCGCAACCAGTCTTTTTCTGTTTCTGTCGTATTCATGTACATTCCTCCTCGTTTCGTTAGTTGTACTTCTATAAAGAAAGATGGGTAGAACAAGCATCTTCTATCATCATTCTTTTGTTTGACTGAAAAAAATCCCTTTCATCATCGTATGATAGCCATCATAGTCTGATGAAAGGGACTGAAAGATTTTGTTATCCTGCAATCTTTACACCTTGTGAGTCGGTGGATTATCCCTCCACTGTTCAATCATCCGCTTGCACCCTTTTACAATATGCGAGGCCACACTCTGATACACGACATCAGTTTGATAGTGCGGATCCATAACTGCGGTATCTGTACCAAATGCCAGTTTGTCGAACATGACAATCCTGTCCCAATTCGTATAGTCAAGCACTCTGGTAATGGCATTACGGTGTTCCGCATCAAAGATAACAATGCAGTCTGCCTCATGCAACTTCTCATGCGTGATAGGTGTAGTCATTCCTTTCAGGTCATAGCCCAACTCTCTGGCAATTCGTACCATATTAGCGTCACGAGGGTTTTCTCCCCAGTCCAATGTGCCACGAGAGAACACTTCGATATTATTCATTCCCTCTTGTTCGAGCATCGATTTGAGTACACACTCGGCAAATGGACTTCTGCATGCATTGCCCGTGCAGACAAAGCAAATGGTATATTTCTGTTCCATGACTATTCTTATTATGAGGTTATTACTTTTTGTTGTTTCTCTTGCTTTGCTCGTTGATGACTTGCTTTCTTCGCTTAAACTCCTCAATGGGCATCGGCTCCTTGCCATCTCTCTCCGTGAGCTTGTCATAGAAGGCATTAAGTACTCGCAATATCTTTGAGGTGCCGTGGCCGCTTTCTTTCAGGTAGCCTTTCAGAGTCGGCGGCTCCTTTCCCTTGTCTGCACCATAGAACACCCAGTAGGTACTGAGAGCGATGTCTGTACGGTGCAGCCCCATGGCACAAGCGATATAGAAACCGCCTCGGTCGATGCGCTCACAAAACTCTGTAAACAACGACACCATACTTTCAACGACATCGGTACGGTTATCAACAGGATAGTAGAAATACTCCATACCGTACTCTTCACAAAGGTTCTGCATGCGTTGGTTCATGCCGTCATTACGAAGGTCAATGATCGTATGAACGCCTACGTCCTTTATAACTGGCCAGGCATAGCCCAGACTGCGTGATGACATCGTCTTTCCCCTTACACCTCCGTATGCAGGATGTATGTCGGGAATGTTGAGTGCAAGTATTCTGTTGATATTCATAGTATTTTTGATACAACTTCTATTTATTCCTATTCATCAACCATTCTATCAGTTGATTCACCTCTTTACTCAACATTCCAATATTTGCAGGTAGTTTATGGGGACGAATGACAACCATACCGATGGTGTATTTCGGATTATCGGCTGGAAAACAGCCGACAAACGTAAATTCATCAGAAGTTCTTTTGTTGTCATCACTTTGCCGTATGTTGTACATACCTGCCAGTTTTACACCTTCTGGAGCAAGTCGATGTTGTATTCCTTTTTTCTCAAAAATGCCAGTAGCAATCTTCTTGACATATCCTAAAGATGACTTTGGGTGGTATTTTTGATTGAAAGTCATAGCCAACTCTATGGCGTTACTCTTCGCTGTAGTATCACATGCTTGCCTCCATAAATCCGTTCCATTGGGCATGATCGTGAAAGCCTTGTACATTCCGATTCTCGACTTCATCAGTAACGCCTTTTCAAATGTAACTTTTCCATAACCACCTCTTCGCCAATTATGGTCACGTATTTTCAGACTATCACTGACTTCCAATATTCCACATTCAGTATCGACCATTCTTCCTAAAGGCGTATTTGACTCCTCTAAACACCTTGCAGCTATAAAGGGTACAAAGATGTCTGTAGAACAGACCTTCTTCTTGAATGGAACATATACCATATCACCACACCCTTCACACTCACCGTCCAACATTTTCTCCAATGATGCCCAAGCTAATACTTCCGATGTTGTTGCGTCCAGGACTACAATCTGTCCATAGACACCTTCTGTTTCCAACATCATGTTTCTATCCAATAGGTAATAGCATGAGTCTATAAGTTCTTTGTCTGCTAATGGACAAATTTCAACACTATCGTTGAAATAGGAAACTTCTTTTCTCTGAGCATAGACACCTACGCAATAGAATATTAGCATGAATACTAATAAAGTTCTAAATGCTTGTTTTATTGTTTTCATTCCGTCTCTACATCTTTAGGTTGTACAATCAGTTCCAATCGCTTGACATCGTCTTCTGTCAGTTGGACATTCCCTCCATTTCTGTAATAGTCGAGCACTCTTTCTGCGCCATGTCGGTCCAACACAGCATGTTCTTCTGCTTTCATGTAGTATTCTACAGCAAGTTGCTTGTTTGATTTGCCATTCTCATCAGGCTCATAATAGAGGTCGCCAAGAATCAGATTGGCGAGAGGTACACGATGAGCAATTATGGCAAGTTTTGTTGCATCTGCTCTCAGTCTGCCTTTCCAGTCAGGTATGGTAATCAGCAGTTCAGCCAAGGAACAACCTTGATCTGCTGCCTCTTTAATCTTATTTATCCCCGATATTGTGTCGCCTTGGTCAACAGTAATCATTCCGAGGAGTGTCTTTGCTTCAGGACTGTCGCTCGCACGTAGTACATGCTCTATGCTGTCTGAATCCTCTTGAATATACGACTTATAGCCATCCATTAGGAGAAATAATGTTTTGTAATCATTACCATCTGGCAAGCCGTAGATATAGTCATCTATGCGATTGATTGCTCCACGCCCCTCTGCCATGTGAGCCATAGTAATCATACCAAAGAAATCCTTCTTCACACCAATACCATCTCGATAACAATCTACCAGTTTCAGATATGCCGAACCATCGCCCCAGCGAGCTTGATAGAGCAATGACATGATTGAGTCTTCCGGACTGACTGTCATGCTTTTCTGTTCTGTCAACTTTGTTGAAGATGCCATTTCTTCCATTATCTGTTGTTCTGAACAACTTGCAAAGAACAACATCATTATCATATATACGAACCAATTTTTCATCTTAAAATTCTTATTTTGTTTTACTCAACATTGCATTAACTTTGAGGAAACCAACATTGCAACAAAATTCTTCATTGCCCAGATGTATCAATATTCTTTCTTATGATAGAGTTTTGTGGTTGAACATCCATTTGCAGCACAATTAACGCACTCTGTCTGACCTGGTTTATGCTCGTAAATCTGGCAACCGCACCCACTATTACACCTTCCATAATAGAAAGACCTGCCTCTAAAGGAGACATCTGAGTTTGAACGTGTCTCTACATAATCAGCCACAATCTCTCCTGTTCCACCACATCTGTTACAAGTATATCCTGCATAAACGCCATATCCGCTACATAGCGTACATTGGAACGTTTTCTGACTTTCCTCCTCATAAACATCCTCATTTGCGTACGAGTTCGCTGTTGAAGGCTTTGAGTCACAACTAACAATTGTAGAAGCGGTTATAATGCTGAACAATACAACCAAAATGCTTGCTAATGATTTCATATCTCAATACCCTAATCCGTGTCGGGCACAACTTCTAAGTTTGTCATTTTGTCTGTTTATGATAATATGGATGGAAAAGTAACCTTCAATCTATCACATAATATTCATATTTCTATCTGATAATAGGTTATGAAATCTTTTGGTTGTGCATATAACAGGGCTTGCTCCAAGTTCCAGTTCTTCTGCCACGATGCGTGCCACGGCAACAGGGTGACTGATATATGGTTCGCCAGACTTGCGCAGTTGGTCTTTGTGGGCATAAGCGGCAAAGTCATATGCTTCATGCAGCAAGTACATCTGTTTCTTGTCCACTCGTTGAACCATCAATGTGAAGATTGTGTCCACATCGGCTTGTATCTTCTTTTCATACTTCTCGTTCATAGTCTATTTATTCTTGTTGTTCTTTATAATGTGTCAATTATGACTCGTCCTTCTAAAGCCCCATAAATTGCCCAAGAAAGATGATGGCGTTAAAGCACTCGTCTATCAGCATATATATGAAAGGACGATTGGCATGAAACTCCACTTCCCGATATTTGGGAGAATCTGGAGCAGAGCCTAATAAGCAACACCGAGTCTCGGCGTAAGCCTCAGTTCCATATTCGTTGACATCTACATATGCCTTTTGTAGAATATCGGAAACAAATAGCGGAGCCTCTGACATATTGCTGAAGTTTGCCTTTATATCATCAAACATTGACAATGCTCCAAGTGTCCGTATTGCTTTGCTTAGACTTACATCTGTGTCGATTCTAAATTTCGGCATCTTTAGTTCAACCTCGCAAATGTCCATTTGTGAAGGGATGTATTCCAACATTTCGTTGCCGAGCATGTCTGTTATCTTTGCAATGTCAATATTAGGATTCGGCAATATTATTCTCATGCAATAGCGACCTCCATGATATGGTAAATCAACAGCCGAAAAGTCTTTGTCGGACATGTAATAGAACAAATCATGTTGTGACATCATATTGACATTTTCATTGCTGGCATTACCGTAAAACATTTCCACGGCAGTATACTCTTCATCGAAAGTTTTCATCCATTTTTTGCAAAATCGTACAGAGTTCGCCAATGTGACTCCATCAATGTTTAGTCCTTCCGTGATAGTTGCTTTGTATGTGTCGTGCATTACATTAATAAAATCATCAGACAGTTTTATTCGATTGTAAACATCAATACGGTTGCTGATATTTAAAGGCAATTCTCTTATCAAGGTTTTGCAAATAGCATTCAAGTCTTGAATAGAGAGTCCACTTACACCAAGCGCCCTCATAATCTCCTTTTTTGTTTCGCCACTCGCACCATTTGCCAATATGCTCATGAGTAGCATAATGCTTATGGGAGACATTGTTGTCGACTTATCGCCATTGTATTGGCGGTAAAGGTCAAACATAAATGGTTTTGTCTCGCTTATGATTTTTCTAAATTCTTGATCTGTCATAACCATGTGATTTATTTTATGTTTCTACATTCCATACCCTTTCTCTCATATATGTTATCAGCATAGAGTTAGTAAGCATTCATTTTCTATCACTCAAAACTAATCCCTAACCGTTCTATTTCCTCCCAAAAATCAGTCCAACCATATTCACAAGGTAATTCTAACTTAAAAGACTTTACATTAAGAAGTCCGTATTTATAGACATTACGCACCATAGCATAAATTCCAAAGTCTGAATATGGTATTCCTTTTTTACTTATGTAAGAGATTTCTTCAAATCTGTCGGAAAGCACATGACAATTTTTATCTATAAAACATTCTCTATAGTCTTCAAAACAGCCAAATCCTACGATAGACACACCATTTCTCATTGTATCACCAGAAGATATATATTCACCATCTACCATCATAGGGTTACAATTTCTATCAATCAGATAGCAATTGTCTTCCTGCCCCACTTTATCATGTACTTTAGCCCAACCATCACAAAATGGTTCCGCATAATTATATGGAAACCCTGGTTTTCCTGACCTAGTAAAGTCTGTAGAAACAAGTTTGCCATTCTCATCCACATATCCCCAAAACTCACCCTTTCGAACAGCAGCACGTCCCTCACTATAAGGACACACCTCATCATATTCTAAAACATTATTTTCGTTATTCATATTCTTCTCTTTATACACTAAACACCATACCTTCATTACAAGCCTCAGCATTTGGAAAAATTGATTTCACCTCTTGTTCAAACTGTTGCTCATCATCGTACCTTATTGAGTAATGACCGATAATCAATTTTCTGGCATTGGCTCTTTTTGCGATGTTTGCGGCTTGATGGGTTGTACTATGAAAAGCATTTATTGCTTGATTCTTGTCATTAGCAAGAAATGTAGTCTCATGGTAAAGCAAATGAACATCTTTTAATTGAGACACCATAGATGGATTATAAGCTGTATCACTGCAATAAGCATAACTCCGGGGAATAAACTCACTTGGAGCAGTCAACTCTTTATTGGAAATTAATGTTCCGTCAGGAAGTATGTAGTCATAACCACTCTTTATCAACTTGAAATCACGTTTTGGAATGTCGTATGACAGGCATTTCTTAGGCAAGAGTACCCGTTTCTTTGGCTTTTCCCTAAATAAGAAACCACAGCACGGAATGCCGTGTTTTAAAGGGATAGTTTCTATCTCCATCTCTTCGTCTTCATATATTTTTTGATTAGAATTTCCCATAAACGTGTTGATATTTACATTGAAAGGTATGTGGCAAAGTTCTTTCAACATTAACATCAGAATGTCTTTCAAATCTTCTGGTACGAAAACATTGATGTCCTTTGTCCTACCCAGCATCAAGTTCAGTGAAGAAAGCAAAGGCACAAGACCAAAGAAGTGGTCGCCATGAGCATGACTGATAAATATATTGTCCATATTCGTCAATTTTATGCCAGACTTCCATATCTGTGTCTGTGTTCCTTCACCACAATCCACCATAAACAACTTATCATGCACATTGACAAGTTGTGAGGTTGTCATGTGTCTGCCAATTGGTATGGCAGCTCCACAACCCAATATGTTCACTTCAAACTTTTCCATATTCAGTTCTTCTATATTTGTTGTCGTTTATATCAACAGAGAAACCAATCACAACTAATAGGTTCAGGCCTTTCTGAGTGTTCTCTCCATCGTTTATATCTCTTATATATTCAATGTCATCTCCCCATTTGCCTTTTACATTATCTGTGAAATTCCTAAGACTATCTAAAATATCGCCCATAAACATATCACGTCCATCGCTTAGCGAATTATACTCCTTATCCAAGAACCAACGATACCATATTTTCGAGTCTGTGATTTTGTAAAAGACTAAAATATATGATGTGAATTCTGCGTAACGAAGAAGAGGTTTTGCCTCTTGCTCAATCCTTTCAGAAAGCCATATACATTTCATTATATCCTCATTAGTGATATTTTCAAGAAGAATACCTCTGACACTTGCAGAAGTGTTCCATAATTCATGCCACTCATTGGGACAGTATACCCAATCATGATAATTAACGTATTCCTTAATCTTATTTTCATCAATAATTATAACACAAAAATTAAAATGTCATTATTCAATATCCCTTAATCTTACACTTCAACATCCCTACACCCTGTCGGATATTATATTAACTTTTTTCAGAAAACGTGAGATTTTTTTCACAAGCGTTTCTGCCTCCTTTGGCTTGGGCATGTTTTCTCTCGCAAGCGTCACCTGAATGTTATAGACTGCGGAATCATTTGTGGTCGCATCGTGTGTATAGCTAAGTGATTTCAGCATACACCATTCCAATCTGACAAAGGAGTCACAAACTATTGTTCCTGGAGTATATGAGATGGAATCTGTTGGTATAAACGCTTCCTTGTCATCGTAGTCGTAAATGACAGATCCGTTTTTCAAAGCCTTGATATGAGTGCGTACTTGGCTGTTCTTTGCTTCTATTAGTTTTACTTCCAGTCTTTCATCAGATTTATAGTCGTACTCCAAGAGGTGCTCTTCTACAATTTGACAGATACTGTCCTGCAGTTGATGGCTAATATGATTGTCTTTACGATACTCGCTATTACAGATGTCATAGAGAGTGTAATATCCGTTCTTACGCAGTTCCAACTCGCCAAACCAATGTCTTGCTGTATGATAGACAAAGGCATCATACTCCGGTTTCACCAACAGACCATATCTGTCACGCAGTCCTATCTTCCCTGTTTTCTTGTCCTCTATGCAGAATATGCCTGGATAGGTGTCAAGAGTATAATATCCGGTTCTTCCTACAGTGAAGCATGTGTATTGGTTGTTGCCTATGGCCAAGCATGGCAACAATATCCCAATATAGATGGCTGACATAACGGACAGCAACATTTTTTTCTTGTCCTGGTAGAATGAACTACATACATAGATCACCATGCTAAAACTGATGCCCAACATGGCCATTCGCAACAGTCCGGCATGGGTTTGGGCAAAGAAGAATATCAGCATGGATATAACCAACACCCACACTTTTCCTTTCTCCAATCCATAATATCTTTTAAGCAGATGGAAACTCAGTGTCGGAGCCACGACACAGGCGAACAGACATATCCTCGCATTCATAGCGAGACCAGCATACAATGTGCCTGTTGTTATCAACAGTAGGGAACAGTATGTCCTTGCAGTCTTATCCGTCCAGAGCAGTTTGCCAAGTGCGTCTTTCCATGTCAAGGTGTCTGTCAGAAAACCCTTACGGAAGATATTGACGAGGAAGACCGCCAAAGGAACTACCCACAACCATGTAGCCACAGCTAAAGTAAGCCCTACATACCACCATTGGTCAAAGTCGATGTTCAACAATGGAAATACTTTTGAGGCAAGCTCATTAAGTTTTATGTCAAGTTCTGTACTGACAGCGAAGGCTGCCAATCCCATGAACAGCAGTCCTGGAATCCATGATTTCTTTTCCCTATGGTAAAGCGTGAACGAGAGCAGCAGACGTGACATAATAAGTAACATTACAATCCATGTTGCAGGAGTAGCGACCCATGCTATTCTGCTTCCCAATGCGGCTATAGTCCACAATGAACAGATAGCCAAATCAATTTCTAATAGTATCTTTCTCATCTTATCCTTATTTTATTCTATTTCCATCAATATTGCCGTATAGTTGTCATCACCTTGTTTTTGACAGAGAAAGTCAAATACATCAAGTATCTCTTCCAAGGGCTTGTCGTCCAACATCCTTGCTTGCAGGATGTCTGGAGCTATGCTTTTGTATAGTCCGTCCGAACACAGCAACACTCTGTCACCAGTCTGTAGCTGGATTTGTCGAATATCTGGTACAGCCACTTCCGGGCGGTAAGAGAAGAAGCATTTGGCAACAATCTCCCATCCGAAATCAAGCCGGATATGGTCTTTTGTCTGATAAAGTAATCCATCACCAGGTCTTTGTACATAACAACGACTATCACCAATATGTGCAATGGTTGCCACATCGTTCTCAATACTTACCATGACCATGGTCGTACCCATCTCTGCATGATGAAGTTCAAATGTCTTTTTGTCAATTGCACAACTCGCTTTCTTGCAAGCAAGTTTCACCTTTGAGTCACAATCGGGCATACTGATATGCTTCTTCCAAAAGTCAGATATAGTATTGCATACCGTTTCACTGGCTGTCTCTCCAAAGGAATGACCGCCCATACCGTCACAGACTATTCCCATGAAGCAATTGTGCTCTGGCATTTCCAAAACGTTAAAGCAATCTTCATTATTGCTTCGCCGACCAGTCTTGCTTATTGTTGCATATCTTATCTCCATATTAATGTTAGTTATATGAATAAGGTTCGTTTCAAATGGCGAATTTTATTTTGCACCACCGAATAAAAATCATATCTTTCCTGCGGATAAATAACGAAAAATCATCGAAGGATTATCTAAGATGTATCGAAGAATTATCGAATACTTAACGACCGTTGCATTTCAATCCCAAAAAGCAAATTTGTCATACGAGGTGTCTTGCACAAACACTTTATCTCCAAATACCATATCGTCGGGCTTCTTTATTCGAATGATGGGGCAACAGGCGAAAGCACAATCCCCTACACTCGCATTTGACAGAAATTTGATATATAAGAGTCTCTCGTTATGATAAAAAGCTTCTGCTCCTATTCTCTTCAAAGAGTTTGGAAATACCGCTCTTACCATGTTGGAAGGATAGAAGGCACGAACACCTATTGTCTCCAGTCCTTCAGGGAAGTTAATGGTTGCAAGTCTTTCGCAGAATCGGAAAGCATAATCTCTTATCTCTCGGACTCCACTATGCAGTATGACCTTTCGCAGATTACCGCAGAACATAAAACCATCTATCTTCCTAACCGATGAAGGAATGTCAATCTCATGTAGAGAATAACAACATTCGAAGCCATTCAAATAGTTTAGGTTTCGTGGCAGAATTATATTCTGCAACGCTTCACAGTGTCGAAACGCATTTCTTCCTATCTGTGTTATTTCATCATGCAACTCCACTCTTTTCAATGATATGCATCCGTCAAATGTGTCGCTCTCTATCTCCATTACGGAACGTGGAATGACAATATGTTCCAATGCTTCACAACCCATAAAAGCAGCATCGCCTATTGAGACAATATCATTATGCAACTCTATATCCCGAAGCCGTTTTTGCAAACAGAAAGCAAACGGTTCAATGACTTTGACGCTTTGTGGAATTATGAAATGCTCTTTCTCTTGCCAACAGTATATCAGACGACTCATGTCTTTGGAATAGAGAATGCCGTCTTTGAGTGTTATATAATCAGACTGATTATCAATCTCTGAAATTTGCACTTTGAAACATTTCGTCGGAGCCGCACAAACAAACGGACGTTGTTCATACGATGCAAACGGACTTTCAAATTGTGTTTCTATTTGAATAGACTTTGGAATATGAAGGACTCCGATATTGTCGTAGTTCTTCCACAACAGCTCATTCTGTTGCATAATGACTTCCTTTTCCATTGCGTTTTAGTCTATATCATCCGTTACCATCACATCATAGAAACTGTCGTCGCCAGCCCAATAAATCATGGGAGCCAATCCCTCCGAAAACTTGTTGTAGTTGGTTTGTGGCGAGACACTCTCCAGCTCTACAAGTTTTCTATCCAGTTCCTCTTTGGTTCTTGCAAACACTATATTCCAAAAGAACCGGTCTTCTGACGCATAGTCTTCTGAGTCGAAACAAGGATATAGCTTAACGTCTTTACCAACGTAGATGCCATCTTTATCCCATCTCTTAATGGCATACAAAATAGCCTCAGTTACATTCACAAACTTTACTCCGAGAACAATAAACGAATCTGTATTCTTAATCGTCTTCATATCAGTTGACTTTATTATATTTTACATAAACGGTTTCATGTATAGCACAACTATACTTCACTAATGCTGTCTTGCGCCTTGATGGCATCATGCACCTTGACAATTATTTTTCCAAGGTGAACTTCTTTACAACCTTACCTTTTCTGTCTATCACACCATAAAGATTAATTTCCTTATCATTAGTTATGCCAAAGCCATCTTCGTCACAATAGAACCTGCCGTCAGGGTTGATTTCCCATCTCACTTCTGCCACACCATTTTCATAATGATAGATGTCTCCAGGAAAAACGAAAGCACGACATTTTACTATGTCAACAACTTTTTCCGATAATCCTTCCAAACTTCCCCAGTCAATATCGTCATCTGTAACAGCCACAAGCTGTTCTCTCTCAGACATAAACTCGTATGCACATTTCGCGTCATCATCCATCAGATAGCGAGGTTTGCAGTAGCCATCTATCGCTTGCCTCACCAATGTCATGCCCTCTCCGAGGCTTCCTTGACTGTATGGAGATTCATTATACCGGGAAGTCCCCAGTACCTTATAAAGTTTCTCTTCTTCAGACATGTTTGCATAATCTGCTGAACCATCATCATACAGCAGAGATTGAGGATCCCCGAGGGCTAATAAACTGCGCAAAGCATCTTCCTTTCCGAGCGCGAAATCATCTTCGTTGATTTCATCCTCATCCTTTGCCATACTTAGGTAACGCAGTTTCCTTATCAAGTCACGTTCTTCCTCATTCGCAATATTATACGCTTCCTGTATAAAGCTATCGAAAGATTTTTTTAAAGCCTTTGCTGCCCTTTCATTAAGAGAGTCATCTCTTTTAACTTTCATTTTAATATCCGCAAACCTCACAAGCCGTCCCAAACACCTGGATTTACTGAGATTTGGCGTTTCATTCAAAAGTTCATCATATCCATCATTCAACTGAACAGACGCATTATTTTCTCCTTTCGAATTAGCTTGCACATTCATCTTCGCTTCTTCATATGACTTATATCCATATATGGCTGCAGCCAATGAAGTAAAACGATCATTATCAACGACCTTTACCGCATCTAACATCATTTCTCTTATTTCATCAGGAGTATTGTCTGTCAATTCTTCAAATTCTTTCATCGTCACCACAACAATGTTATACCATTCATTTCTTCCCGACAAACAAACCTGCGTCATAGGTGATTTTTCAACAGTCTCCTTACCTATTCTTACTACTTCGTAATTGACGGCACAGGCAACATTTTCTTTAACCGGTATTGGGAAACGTAAATGAATGAGTAGCCCTTTGCTTTTTACAACACTCAACGCCACCTGGAAAGTACAATATTTCCCATGTACTCCTGTTATAAACACTTTATCTTCACGGTTGGGTTCTATACCATCCGTTGCAAACATTTTTTCAATACAATCCTCAAGAGTAATAACCTTTTGATTAGTATTGTTGTATTTATTTTTGAAAACATTGAATAATCCCATAGTAAATACCCTAATCCGTGTCGGGCGCAACTTCTAAGTTTATTATTTGTTTATGAGATATAGAGTATGGAAGTAACTACAACCTATCAAAAAGCCTCTAATCTTTCGAACTCCTTCCTGAAATCCGACATTCATATTCAATATCGGTGAAATATACAAGGCATAATGCTATGCTTTAGGCTCATGTTGTACCGATTTGCTTATAAGCTCTTGAGTCTTGTCTCGATGATCATGGTTTTCTCGTAACTCTGTCAATATACTGCAAAACTCCTGCTCAGTCAATATCGTTTTGTATGGATTGCTCTTACCCTTTGTGTGATATAAAATCATACCACGTGTTGCCATTAAAGCTGTACGGAAACGCTCACTCTGTTCGAACATAGCATTATAGGCTTTGCGGACAAGAGCTGTGAATTCTCCGCTCTGTCGGTCTATAGCCTTTCCCTTCCACCATACTATCTGGTCAGTTTGCCATCCTGCCGAAGTCTGTTTCTTTGCATTTTTCCCTTTCATACTACATATTTGACGCTGTTTGTTTATGTCCTGCAGCTTCAATGATTGGAGAAAACCCTCCATACTGCCGCAGACAACGCCATCAAAACGGAAGCCATTGCTGCAAAGGTTACTCAACATATCAGCAGGATAAGCATTCTTTGACCATATGTCTATAGCTTGCCCTCTCCATATCTGCCACTTTACTCTTATCTTTCTGAATATTGAAATCATATTCTTCGTTAATTTGTTACAAATAGTAAAACCTCTCGTAGTTGAACCGTGACAACTCACTTTGCGTGGTGTCCAATGTCTTTAGGCGTTCGGGTATCTCATGCAGTGGTATGCCGTCGTCCAGAAGCCTTCTGAGTTGGGTGAACATGATGCGGTTTGTCCGGTCCATGCTCTATTTGTCAGTAGCCACACCATACTCTTCTGCTTCACTCATCTCAGATATGATCATACCTGAGAACAAACCGTGCAGCCCTTCCTTCTTTGCAAACTCCATGGCATGACACCATATACCGATGATGTCTCCACAATGCTTGCGAAGATAATAGGCTTGCGAATGCCCTACGATAATACCGTCAAAGTCTTCCTCCTTATCATTCTTGCGATAGTATAAACCTTTATCTGAACCATGACCAAGCAGCATGATACGCACTCTTGGCGACGTATGGCGAAGCAGATACCCCATCTTTTTGTTGGAGCAATCGGTTTCAATCAACCGTGCTCCCAACCCTTCATAAAGGATTGAGAGCATTTCGGTCGTTTTATCTGTCGGATGTATCACTAACATAGTCTTTCCTTTTGTCTCGTTTATGATAATAGGGAGAGAAAAGTAACCTCTAATCTATCACTTCATTGGTTTGACATAGTGCCATTGCATTTCAATCCCAGAAAGCAAACTTATCATACGAGGTGTCTTGCTCAAACACTTTATCTCCAAATATCATATCATCGGGCTTCTTTATTCGAATGATGGGGCAACAAGCGAAAGCACAATCCTCTACAGACACATTTGATAGAAATTCTATATATAAGAGTTTTTCGTTATAATAAAATGCTTCTGTTTCTATCTTCTTCAAAGAGTTTGGAAATATCACCTTTACCATACGGGACGGATAGAATGCACGAGCCCCTATCGTTTCCAGTCCTTCAGGAAAGTTAATTGTTACAAGTCTTTTGCAGAATCGGAAAGCATAATCTCTTATCTTTCGGACTCCACTATGCAGTATGACCTTTCGCAGATTATCGCAGAACATAAAACCATCTATCTCTTTAACCGATGAAGGAATGTCAATCTCATGCAGGGAATAACAACATTCAAAGCTATTCAAATATTTTAGGTTTCGTGGCAGTACAATCTTCTGCAAGGCATCACAGTGTCGAAACGCATGTCTTCCTATTTGTGTTATTTCATCATGCAACTCCACACTTTTCAATGATATGCATCCGTCAAATGTGTCGCTCTCTATCTCTATTACGGAGCGTGGAATGGCAATATGTTCCAATGCTTCACAACCCATAAAAGCAGCATTGCCTATTGAGACAATATCATTATGCAACTCTATATTCCGTAGATTTTTTTGCAAACAGAAGGCAAACGGTTCAATGACTTTGACGCTTTGTGGAACGGAGAAATATTCCTTCTCCTGCCAACAGAATATCAATCTATTCATGTCTTTGGAGTAGAGAACGCCGTCTTTGAGTGTTATGAAATCAGACTGATTATCAATCTCTGAAATTTGCACTTTGAAACATTCCGTTGGAGCCGCACAAACATACGGACGTTGCTCATACGTTGCAAACGGACTCTTATATAGCATCTCTATTCGAAGACACTTGGGCAGATGTAGAACTCCGATGTTGCTATACTTCTTATACAGCAATTCATCTTGTAGCATTGTTACAATTTTCTCCATATCACAAACATATTAAGTTATCGAAAATCATCTCTTTCTCTATCAAGAAAATCTTTGGTCAGTTTTACCTGTCTCTTGTTTGCAAGACACAGATGTTCCTGCAAGTTCTTCTTGACAGTATTGTTGTCTATCTTTCCTCTCTTGTAGTTCTTGATGAGCAGATTGACATTTTCGAGTTTGCTTCTTAGCAACCATTCAAACAGTGCACCTTGCTCACGAGGTAGATCAGAATACCATTCATCAATGCTTTCACGATGTGCCCGATAGGTGGTTAGCGTGTACATATAGTCATCGTGAATGAGTTTAGTTGTCTCTATGTCATTACACAGATCCGCCAGTTGCTTATATGCTTCTATCAGCCGATAGTCAACTGGCATGACAGAACGCCAGGCAGCCATATTCATATCGGCTTGGGTACCACAGCTGTATGTTCCCATGACTCCATCAATCACCCGAAATAGTTTTTCGTAACTGTTAGGTTCTTGCCATTTGCCACCCGTTTTTTCATAGAAGTGCTTCATCTGCAATCGTGCTACCTCATGCCAGACAAAGGATGCGTTTGCTTCATCCATACCCGAATTGACCATACTTGCGTATGAATCGAACAGGGCAATAACGATAGAAATGGTGTCTTTGTAGTCTTTTGTAATCCACTTGTTATACTCTTTATTGTCCATGCCCAAGTCTTCCAAACCGTAGCTACCAGTTTTGCTGTACGCTGTATCAGCGATGGATAGCAAGGAGTCAACCATATGTTCTGAACAAGTAACGTATGCCATCACTTTTTTCTTGTCAACATCCAGATGTTCCAAGACAAATGGAATGCTGTCTTTAGCAACCATCACCGTATCGGATTCCTGATTATCCAATCTGCTTTTGTTCCCCTTACAGGAAACTACGGAAAGGACAATCAGAAACAATACCGTCATTTTGAATATTGTAGTAGTTTTCATGTTGCTCATTTTTGTTATTCAATATCTATTCTTGCCACCTCATCCACATTTTTTATCTTACGGATATTTTCAATGGCTTGCTTTAGTTCGTTGGAAGAATGTACCTCAAAATCCGCCGTGGTTTCCACAATGCGGTCTTGGGTTACTGTATGGAGTTCCGAAATGGAGAGGTTCTGTTGCTCTGTAATGCAAGCCACCACATCGCTGAGCAGATGATGGCGGTCGATACCACGGATGCAAACACGAACGGGGAACAGGAATTGTTCGTTCTCCTTGAAATCCACAGCTACAATGGTATCGCCCTGCTTGGATGCCTGACGGATAGCGGTGAGGCAGTTGCGCTTGTGGAGCGTAATCTGTCCCTCTGTATTCTTGAAACCGACGACTTCGTCTCCCGGCAACGGATGGCAGCAGGAACAACGCTTATACTCCATCTTTGGACGGTCGGTGAAGAAACAGCCCAAACTACGCTTTGCCTTATAGGTAAGCACATGGTTCTGCCATTCTGCTTCTGGTACTGCATCCTCTGCAGTACCTATCTCTACACAATCGCCACGATGGAGCATCGTCTTCACAGAGGACAGTTTACCGTTGATACGTGCATACACGGCATGAAGTCCTACTTCGGTATGAATTTCGAAAGCAAAGTCGAGTGCAGTGGCATACTTGGGCAGTACGATACATTTGCCCTTTGGTGTGAAAGCCATAATGTTATCATGGTAGAACGATGCCGTCACACCATCCATATAGTCCATCTCGTTGGTGTGGTAGGCTATATCCTTGAGCACAGCCCTGAACTTTTCCAACCATGCCTTTAGGTTTTCCTCCGTGCGTTCAGCAGTACAGCCAAGGCGGTTGTTGCGTATCATACGTTCAGACGAGATATGCACTTCCTCCCATTGTCCCTTTGGATTGAGAAACTTCACATGGAAACTTTGGTAGCCGTTCTCCTTCGGAGCGTTGATATAATTGACCACAGAACAAGGACGCTCCTTGAAACAGTCGGACAATACGGCATAGATATGCAAGCTCTGCTTCTTTTCCTCCTGTAGGCCGTCAGCCTTGTAGATGATACGCAGGTAATGCTTGCTGTCGATATGTTCGAAATCACAACATTTGGACTGCATCTTGCGCCAGATACTGTAAGGTGAGCGCATACGGAGCTCGATGCGTGCGTCAATGCCGTTAGCTTCAAGTATCTCCTTAGTCTTGGCGATAAAGACATCCACATCTGGCTTCTCCGACAGCTGAAGTTCAGCCAACTGTTTCTCTATTTGTTCATACTCACGTGGACAGCGATAGCGGAACGACAGGTTTTCAAGTTCTGTCTTTACGTTATACAAACCAAGGCGATTGGCAAGAGGGGCATAGAAATAATCTGTCTCCGAGGCAATCTTCATCTGCTTGTCAGGGCGCATACTGCTGAGCGTGCGCATGTTATGAAGTCGGTCTGCCAATTTCACCAGGATGGCACGCACATCAAACTGTACAGACGATAGCATTTGGCGGAAGTTATCCACCTGCTTCGACTGGTCATACTGAGCTTTCTTCTGCTTAGTCACGACACCGACAAGAAATGCCACATCATCCCCGAAACGTTCACGGATCTCATCTATACTGTAAGGACAATCCTCTACAACATCATGTTGAAAAGCTGCCATGACAGGGTTAGCTCCCAGTTCCAACTCTTCTGCCACAATGCGTGCCACGGCAACAGGGTGACTGATATAGGGTTCACCCGACTTGCGCAGTTGGTCTTTGTGGGCATAAGCGGCAAAGTTGTATGCTTCATGCAGCAAGTTCATCTGCTTCTCGTCTACTCGTTGAGCCATCAATGTGAAGATAGCGTCCACATCGGTTTGTATCTTCTTTTCATACTTCTCATTCATAGTCTTTTCATTTTTATCGTTCATTATAAGAGAGTGGAAGAGTTGTTGATATTATATCAACTTTCTTCAGAAAACATGAGATTTTTTGTACAAGCGTTTCTGCCTCCTTTGGCTTGGGCATGTTTTCTCTCGCAAGCGTCACATAAATGTTATAGACTGCGGAATCATTTGTGGTCGCATCGTGTGTATAGCTAAGTGATTTCAGCATACACCATTCTAATCTGACCAAGGAGTCACAAACTATTGTTCCTGGAGTATATGAGACGGAATCTGTTGGTATAAACGCTTCCTTGTCATCGTAGTCGTAAATGATAGATCCGTTTTTCAAAGCCTTGATATGGGTGCGTACTTGGCAGTTGCTTGCTTCTATCAACCTTACTTCCATTCTTTCATCAGGCTTATAGTCGTATTCCGAGAGATGACCTTCTACTATATGACAGATGCTGTCCTGTAGTTGATGGCTAATATGATTGTCTTTACGATACTCGTTATTGCAGATGTCATAGAGGGTGTAATATCCGTTCTTACGCAGTTCCAACTTGCCAAACCAATGTCTTGATGCATGATAGATAAAGGCATCATACTCAGGCTTCACCAACAGACCATATCTGCTACGCAGTCCTATCTTCCCTGTTTTCTTGTCCTCTATGCTGAATATGCCTGGATAGGTGTCAAGAGTATAATATCCGGTTCTTCCTACATTGAAGCAGGTATATTGGTTGTTGCCTATTGCCAAACTTGGCAACAATATGCCCACATAGATGGCTGACATAACGGACAGTAACAATTTTTTCTTGTTCTGGTAGAATGAACTACATACATAGATCACCATGCTAAAACTGATGCCCAACATGGCCATTCGCAACAGTCCGGCATGGGTTTGGGCAAAGAAGAATATCAGCATGGATATAACCAACACCCACACTTTCCCTTTCTCCAATCCATAATATCTTTTAAGCAGATGGAAACTCAGTGTCGGAGCCACGACACTGGCGAACAGACATAGCCTCGCATTCATAGTGAGACCAGTATACAATGTGCCTATTGTTATCAACAGTAGGGAACAGTATGTCCTTGCGGCTTTATCCGTCCAAAACAGTTTGCCAAGTGTGTCTGTCCATGTCAAGGTGTCTGTCAGACAACCCTTACGGAAAATATTGACGAGGAAGACCACCAAAGGAACTACCCACAACCATGTAGCCACAGCTAAAGTAAGCCCTACATACCACCATCGGTTAAAGTCAAGGTTCAACAATGGAAATACTTTTGAGGAGAGCTCACTAAGTTTTATGTCAAGTTCTGTACTGATAGCAAAGGCTGTCAATCCCATGAACAGCAGTCCTGGAATCCATGATTTCTTTGCCCTATGGTAAAGCGTGAACGAGAGCAGCAGACGTGACATAATAAGTAACATTACAATCCATGTTGCAGGGGTATCGACCCATGCCATTCTGCTTCCCAATGCAGCTATAGTCCACAATGAACAGATAGCCAAATCAATTTCTAATAGTGTCTTTCTCATCTTGTTTCTTTTTTATTCTATTTCAATCAATATTGCCGTATAGTTGTCATCACCTTGTTTTTGACAGAGAAAGTCAAATACATCGAGTATATCTTCCAAGGGCATGTCGTCCAACATCCTTGCTTGTAGGATGTCGGGTGCCATGCTCTTGTACAAGCCATCAGAACAGAGTAATATCCTGTCTCTTTTCTGAATGGTGAACTGCCTAATGTCGGGAACAGCGACTTCTGGACGGTAGCTGAAGAAACAGCGTGACACCACTTCCCATCCGAAGTCTATACGCACATGATCTTCGGTTTGGTAAAGTAATCCCTCACCTTGCCTTTGCAGGTAGCAACGGCTGTCGCCCACATGGGCTATTGTCGCCTTGTCGCCTTCAATGCTGGCCATGACCATCGTAGAACCCATCTCTGCATGGCTGAGGTCATAGGATTTCTGGTTGATGGCATTACAAGCCTTTCTGCAAGCCATAACAACTTTTTGGTCACTGTCTGGAGTGTCTGTATTATCCTGCCAGTATTTTGAAATGGCATCGCAGACTGCCTCACTTGCCACCTCGCCAAAGGAATGACCTCCCATGCCGTCACATACTATGCCCATAAAGCGATTATGCTCTGGCATTTCCAGGACGTTAAAGCAATCTTCATTATTGCTTCGCCGACCAGTCTTGCTGATTGTCGCATATTTAATTTTCATTATCTTTTGTTTTTATGTTTATATCGTTTTTGAGAAAGAAGTAACCTAATGATACTCACTCAATATACTTTTCCAGACTAATTTCCATATCTAACATTTGATGGCTGATATTGGTGATTATCATCTTTTCAGCTTTTGCAATTCGCTTGTTTCTGAAGGACACATTGAACGTATTTAGTACCACCAGGAACAAAGTCGGGTAGAAACATTGCTCTATCAGACTCATGCTTGTCCTGGAATGTAATAGCCATGCCACTATTCCCGTCAACACAAAAGCCAAAACGAAGTACCAAATATTGGATGGAAGTTTGTTGTTGTCTGGCTCTATGAAACTTTGCTCCATTGCTTCTGTCATAAAATTCAAGGCTTTGTCGGGAGCTGCATTATGAAAACTCTGGAACCACATACCTTGCGCTAATACGCCTTGTGGCCACTTGGCAATCTCCTTTTGCAGTTTTTCTGTGAGTCGCTGCACATCCACCTTGCCGTTGAACTTGATTTGTCGTTTGGCTTCAGACAACACAATATCATGGATGTCATGCCACTGGCTCCTGAATATCTCTTGTCGTTGTATTTCCATTGTGAATAGACTTTTATAATGTTGCCAATTCCTCTGCGTATGGTATGCCAAACACATCGAGATAACAGCACTTGATTTCTGATGCCATTGTCGTAAGGATGCCTGTTGTGCGCTGCCGTTCATGATCTGCATTGAAATGATTGTCGTTTATATTGCGCTCTATCTCTGCCAAACGCAATCTCTCATCTGTCAAACGTTGACGACTCTCACCACACTTGGCACTCTTTACCTCATTCACCTTAATGGCGATATTGGCATTCATCTCATGCAACCGTTCATCCAGCTTGGTATGTATCTCCTTCAAAGCTGCATTTTTGCTGTCTGTAAGCATACGGTCGACCATTTCGTTTTTGCCGTTCTTGATCTGTAACCATTCAATGAGTCCACAGATGATAATCCCCCAACCGCCTGTGACGATTTGGATGACCATCCATTGCCACACGCCATTGAACACCGCCTTGCGGATAAACTCCATCCATGCGGTATGTCCTCCTGCACAGTTCTTCACGATGGCACTGGCATCGCCTACGCAATAGGAGATGACGGCTTGTAACCAGTCTTGGTCTTCTTGCTTGCCCATTTCTGGTCTTTCCGTAAGGGTATCTCCCAGACGTGAAAACAGTTCAGCCACATTGACCAAGTTAGTGTTTACACTCTGTTCTGCTTCGCCGATGGCATTCTGAAGGACGGATTTGTTCGTTTCCATGAAATGATCTATCTTTTCAGAGATATGATCGGCAATGATTTGTGAGAAAGGCTGGAGCAGGCGTTTCATTTCTTCCATGCGCTTCTCCTTCGGCTTGAACAGATTTATGTTACTTACTGCCAGGGAAAGGTAGTCTTTCATACCGAAGCGTATCTTCTCATGCAAGATCGCTAAATCGACCTCCCATGTGCTATCCACACTGTCAATGGCATTGCGGATAAGCAAAGCTATGGTATTTTGAAGTTTCAGCGTGCAGTTGTCGAAAGCGGTTTCTGTAGCTTCCAGTCCAGTCTCTATCTCGTTAATGATGCGCTGGCATTCAGCCTTTTGTTCAGCAGTCATTTCTGCATTATGCTCGTAGATACCCAGGTCTTCACGCACTTTTTCCACAGCATCATTATAGGTGCCAAGCAATGTACGGAAGACTTTTCCGTATTGTGCCACACAACGCTCATCGGTAGAAAGAAACTCCAGCAGAGCCTCTTCGAATGGAAGGAACTGACTGCGTTGTAGCTTCAGTTCAATCTTTTCTTGTGAGAGTGGCACGTCTTTTTGCAGGTCTTCATCAAAGGTCATACCTCTTCTTGCATCCAAGGCTAATAACGAGGATAGTCCGAACACTCGCTTGTACATCAATGCTTCGTCAACGCTTCCGTCAGCCTTGGTGAAGCACCCTTTCACATCCTGTCGTACTCGTTCAAGAGCTTGTTCTCGCTCCACATTGGATGCTATAAGGTCTGTCTTGTTCAGAATGAAGAACACATTGCCCGGATTACCCTTGAAATTTTCATTGAAGTATTCACGGTCAGCTTCCGCAAAGCCACGTTCACTACAAACATAGACGACGGCTTGAGCCTTGGCTGCAATGTCAAGTGCCAGTTCTGTTGCCACTTCCTTATCTTCCAACCCTGGAGTATCTACAATGTTAACTCCATTCTGCATCAAAGGCAGTGAACTTCTGATGATGGAGTAGGCCACATTTTTGAAACGAGGAACATTACCTGTAGAAATCAATGTTTCTGCATCTGTAATGCCATAGCGATAGGTCTGCATGAACTCGTCCTTACTGATGTGTTCTATTCTACCTTGGGTGATGCTTCCGTCTTCATTTACGATGTCCTTGTAATGTATCTCCACATCATCTTCTTCACAACCGAACTGGACGAATGTGAGTATGGCGGTGCTTGGCAATGCAGATTCTGGCAATACCCTACTGCCTAACAGGGCATTGATGAGAGTACTCTTGCCTGAGGTGAATGTTCCCATGACAACTACACGGAACAGCCCGTCTGTCACCATTTGTGCTTCTTCACGGCATCTGTAGGATTGGAGTATCATACCCAAACCTATCTCATTATTGCCAATTACCTGTCGTTGTCCTACCAATTCAGCCATAGTGTTGAGGGCAGAAACAAGTCTTGTATTTTTATCTTTACTCATATTTACTAAAAACTTATTGTTGTTTACAAACAAAAGAAACTCTCAAAGTTGCGATGGTTGACACTTGTGTCCTTATAGGCTCTTTGCTGCAATTTTTCGGGAATCTTGTATAGCGGTACATGACTGGTCAACAGTTTGCCAAGAGTGCGGTAGAGAGTATAATTCGACCTTTCAATATACATATCAAGGGTAAATTCTCCATAATTTTCAGCATCTTTAGCATTAAATAAGAAAGTGCTGGCAAATAGTCCATGAAGATGATTCCTACGTGCAAACTCTACTGCATTAGGCCATATTCCGATGATATTGCCATTGTGTCTGCGAAGATTGTAGGCATGTATTCTGTTCAGCACAATCTGTGGAACTCCAATCTGACAGTTTGCTAGACGATGTACCCACACAGGATCATCCAAATCACTCGGACTGATTTCAAGCACATCGTTAAAACGCTCTCTATATAGTCCATGGCAATCACCATAACCAATTATTAATATGGATTCTTCTTTGGGCGTTTGCCAGAGTAATTGTCCAATGCCACGTTCGTACCATTCGTCCTCTACCACATATACATTAGGCATATTGGCATATATGGCCTCTGCCAAGGAGGTTGATTTGTCTTTAGGATGTATCACCAACATATTGCACTTCTTTGATTGTTATACTTAGTTCATATCCAACGTGATTTCCATGCCTGACTCCGAAAAATGCACTCCAGACAAGGAAAGATATGCGAGAACATTCTTTAATTCGGTAACGTTCTCTGGATATACATTGATGCGTTTGCTGTCGGTGTCTATTTCAATGCCTTGGGGAATCTGCTTCTCGATATGGGTAATAGCACCAGAAATCAGTAGAGATATTGCCTTGCTACATTCATACGACATACATATAACATCCTTGCGCATTGCTTCAATTCGTACTGCAACACTAATTGTAGGGATGAACTTATGTGGAGTGTATTCGATGGACAAGGTCTTATCATCCACCTGCTTTATGGAAGGACGAACTAAGTAGTGCTTCTCTACATAGTTGGACACTTCTTCGTAATAAACTGAAACTTTCATAGGCTGACTGTTTTGTTATTCAAAGGCAAAGACAGATATGCAGCGTCTGCACTTTAATGTATTGTTCTGACTGATGCCCCATTTAATTTCTACATTTTTGTTGGCAAACATGGTCAAACAATCACTTATCCCTTCCATTTCATCCATCATCAATTCCTCTCCTTCTTTATAGGATATTGAAACAATGATATTTGAAAGTTTGTTTGAACAACGTTTCCGAATCTCTGCCATTGCATTATCTGTGAGTTCTGTGACAGAGGCATTGTCTTCATTTCTTATAGCCACTATAGGACGATGGCTTTCTGCAAATGCCTTGAAGTCGTCCCAGTCAAGATTTATAAGCCCAGAATTTAAAGCTATGTCATCGATATATGCCTTTGTGATTTGCCACTCTCTTGTTATTACTTGTATCATGCATTTTTTGTTTTTTCTTGTAATTCTGAATTTTCTAATACCCTTTCTTCACACAGCGACAGAACTTCTTGTTTGAAGTTCTCTCTTGTAACCAACTGTTGGAGTTCTTCGATAGTCTTGCATGCGTTGATGAAAATAGAATGGTTCTGTATGTAACCGTCCCTTCCTTTGAACTGCAGGGTTATAGCGATTGAATATAGTGGTGGCTCTATATCCATTCGCATGACAGACACCCCCATTTTCTTGATAGGTGTATGGTTGGATGCTATATTCATTGTGGCATGAACCATCTTGTCAAATGGTAATGTCTTGTCTAATTCAACAAGGAAAGTTTCATCATGCAATACTTGAGAAACAAACTTTGCATAGTTTTCCACGTTCTTCAACAAGTTCACTGTCAAATTGTTACTTATTGTTATATCTTTTTTCATCTTATTCGATTTATTTTATAATAAAAGAGGAATGAAAGTTTGATGCTCTATCAATATTGGCACCAAACTTTCTTCGATTATTTCGCATTCTCTGCCCACCATTCCTTAACCGCCTTGTTAAAGCGTACATTCAGTCTGGAATACTTGGTGTCAACCCATGAGCGTTTTCTTCCGATACGTTCAGCCACTTCAATCGGTGCAGTGTCTTCAATGAAACGGAGTGTCCATACAATACGCTCTTCTTCGGTCCATTTCAATTTCTGAGGTATTGTATAGAGAAAGTCCACCACCTTCTTCTGCAAGTCTTCGTGGTTCAAGTCACCCCCCAACACATCAGCCAGTGGGTTAGCATTGCTCTTGCCCTCTTGCCAAACACAGAAGTCCTTGGCAAACTCTTCTGAAACTTCAATGACACGAGGAGTCTTGTCACGCAGAACTAGTTCCTCATATCCACGGTCACTACGGATAAGGCGGTCTTTCAAATCAGCTTCGGATTTTTTCTGGAGTCTGTGCAGATCTTCTTTTTTCAGACAGAAAGACTTCATCATCTTTTCTTCAGTATTACGTTTTACCAAAGTGGAGAAAAGTACATCCTTATACAAACCATTAGGCATAGTATCGTTCAAGATGTATTCCCACATTTCTGGTGCTATAGAAAGACCGAGAAGACGTGTGTTCCCGGCAGTACGCTCGCGTGTGACGTTGATAAGCTTCATATCTTCTAGGTATCTTATCAGTTCATGTTGAGCGACCTCGGAAAGCCAACAGAAGAAACTGCTCTTGCGTGAGTATTTGTCGAGTATACTCCATGTACCTTCATTCCACAAGAAAGTATAAAGTATGTCGCCAAACTCTTCTACAGATACCTCAATCTTGTATGTTTGTTTGATGTTAGCAAGTATCTTTGAACGGAAACGGCTGATATTGCATCCGTTGGTATTTGTGCTGTAGAAGAATTTCTGGGCAAACAACTGGTCACCTGATTTTAATCGGTTGATGATTTCCTCCGACTCTTCCGTGTTGGCTTCATACCATGCAACTTCACGTGTCACAATGCCCCAATAGCGTAGCTCTTCCTTCTCGGTTGCAAACTCCTTGTTTGCTTCCGATATCTTGCTCATTATCTTCTGAACAAGTTCTTCATCACCTATCGAGAGTGTTTTCTTCTTACTCTCAATTTCCAAACGGACAACCTCTACAAGACCGAGGATAGTCTGCTTTGCAGTAAAATCGTTTGTTCTCATATCTGTCAAAATCCTTAAATTTGTACATACAAAAAACCGAACCTTACATCGGATTTTCTGATGCAAAGTTCGGTGGATTTTGACAGACTGGCTGTTCTTTGCTATGTGAACAATGTAAGCCTTATATTTTCATTGATTATCAATATGTTAGAGTTGTATATTTAAACATTTTAACACTAAATCAGTGCCATGATTTTTTCAGGCAAAATAATGTGTTTTGGCAGAACAGCAAGGTGGGCTTTCATATCTTGCAAAAGGAACGGCTCTGCAGGTTCCTGCATCCTTTCGCAGGTATTTCCAATGTCTTCACGAATACTTTTCAGCACTGTGTACAAGCCTTTCTGTTGTAATTCGCCTTCCGAATTGAAATTCTTCACCATGTCGGTAAATATTGTTTCTCCATTGATGCCATAAGTCATCTCGTACAGTTTTCCAAAGAGCTGCTTGTATTGGACAATGTTCAACGTATCAACCTTGTCACCGTTTTTCTTGCGGTCTATAAGATAGATAAGATAAAGCACAAAACCTGCACTTCGACTGAAATGCACCATTAACCTCTCGTCACCTCTGCTTAGAAAGAGACGATAATGACCGTCCGTCTTTCGTGTTTTGTCAATTTTTTCAGACCAACGTATCTCCAAATCCATTGACGAGACTTCCGCCAAATGTTTCGGATTGACAAAATCGGACATCTTCTCTTGCAATTTTGGTGATTGCCTTTGGAAGAACATTCGTAGAGTAGCAGGATCTATAGACTTAATGATAAATTCTATTTCTGCTTCCATCTTTGGGTCATGCTTCTTATGACTCTTTTTCAAGTTGTCCAATAGCCGGTCATACATTTCCATGCGTTGTTTATGGGTGATGACACCCTTAATCTCCATCTGTTCTTTGAGCTTGGCGGTGGAAGATGCCATTCCAAAGGTCGGATGGATTGTATTCGCTGATAGCGCAGCGAAATAGTTGGACTGGAAACGTTTGTCTGTTATGGCATTCCTCGCAAGTTCAACGAACTCATCTGTATTGTCTTCAACAAATGAGCGTAATAATGCCTCCATATCAAACTTGGCAATGCGTTCTGCCGCATAAATCATAAGATTGATATTTTCAAACAGCTTGTCGTTGTCAGTCTTGGCAACTATAAACCGCTTCTTTTCATTGAAACCACGTGAGGCCAACTGTATCAGAAAATTGTCACCATGCTGTTCGATACGTTCCTTTATCTTGGGGTGATTTTTTAACTCCACATTCTGGACGACCTCCAGTTCATAGGTGTTGTAGTAGTCATCGCAGTCAGCAATCTGCTTAAACTGCTCAATGATGTCCACTGCACGTTTGGCTATGTCTGCCTCTGGATCGGCAATAAGATAAAGACAGTTGTCGGCAAATTGCCCTACTGCACAATATTCTTCAATCAACTCGCCAATACAAGGCTTGTCTATAGGGTCATTATCTATAATTTTCATCTTCTTGCGCTTTTGATAGTTTGTATTTTAAGACAGCTTGCTTAATCAGATTACTGTCTGGCAAATCTTCTATTCTATATCGTACTGGCTCTTGTGGAGAATGTTCCAATTCGTCAAGCAACTGATACCATTCTGTCTTCAGTTTCTTTTTATGTGTAAAGACAAAGGTGGGCATTATCTGTAGCACCATATTCATCATCTTTGTACCGTTCACTATTTGCTGTTCAAGATAGTGCCTTCCACATTCCACAATGTTTTCTCTTATTTTTCCATCGGGGTGAGTAATGCTGTATTTTTGTGTGGATAATGCGTACTTGAACTTTCCTGTTGCCAAATGATGTCGCTCTGCATATAGTCCGGCTGTTAGATCTGCGGCTAGTTCCTGCATCCAGCGTTCACTGCAAAAAAGCATAAATTGGTACCTGTGAAGGGCTTGGTGAGCCATCTCATGAACGAAACACAAAGTGAAAGCATCTTTGTTGTTGATGCCCGCAGTTCTCAGCATTTCCAAGTTGTATGAAAGCTCACATTCCCCTGCTTTGTCGCCAAGCAATACCTCCGCAAAAGATTCACATTTGCCATTTATTTCAGGTACAGGCAAGCTGAAAAACGATGCCACATCAGCAATGATACGCTGAATGTCATCTTCTGTGACTTCTTCTTTGTCATAAAAGATGGCATTGAATACATTTGCTTCGTGGCGACGCATGTATTTCATCCATTGCTGATGGTCGTATGCTGGCATATTCAAAAACTGTAATACTTGTGCTGTTGGTTTAATATTTCATTGAGGTTCTGCTGTCTGAAAGACATGAACTCATTGATTAAGTTCTGTATGGTCAGTGGAATACCTCTGCGATGCATTTCTGGAGCAATGTATTTTCCGTGTCTGATGAACAATGCTCGCAAGGTTCCTTCAGGATGGCTTGGACTTCCGTCTGTAAGTATCAATCCCATCACAACCTTGTCAATGGCATTCATATTCCACAAACCAGCACGACATCCCATAAAAAAGTCAGGACATAATTCAGACTCCCATTGTCCATTGGCTACACCTGGAAACTGTGTGTTCTGTAGGACTCTGTGACCGCACTCGTGGGTCATAACTAACGAGAACGCATCCTTGCTGTCAACTTTCATGTCAATGAGCTGTTGCATATTAAAGCAAAGGACATCATCGTAATAGCTACCCCGATTCCAATTCACAAACATGGTCTGACCATTCTGAACATTAGTCAAATCTTGTATCATCCTTGGCATAGGGATGTTGAAGAAGTCACACGCAGACTTGATTGCATCATGTACGTCTGCATCGCTCAAACCAAATCGTTGAAAACGTAGTTGGCATCGCTTTAAGAAATCATCCATTGTAGGACGCTTGAAGAATTGAAAAGCAGGGTTATCAAAAATGTTTGCCATAACTTATAATTCTATACCCACTTTGTCTCTTCCCAAGTACATCCACAATCAAGACACTTGTAAGTTACTTTTATGTTTTTTGTTCCCTCTTTCCAAAAAGATTGGGCAGCTTTATTCGCAGCTCCATGGAAAGGAGTGAAGCAACCAACGAAGCACACTGCTGCGCCTACAAGGTTTGCACCGTTTTCTAAAACGCTGCCATTAGCTTGATTTATGACTTTTATTCTTGTACTTTTACAAGATGTATTGATACATTTCATAAGCATACAATTATGTACACGTTTTGAACCAGTTACTTCTGCACCTTATGAAGAGATGTTGTATATCCTCACTTTATGCAATGTGTACTTAAAACTTAAATATCGATTTGTTAGCGGTCAAATAAATCAGATATTGCATCCCCTAATTCAGACAAAGGAGGACGTCTAAGAACTTCTATTGATTTGTCAAGTTCTTTGTTGACTTTGTCAGAATCTCCTTGTATTGCAGCCACACCTGCTTTTGCGGCATGGAATAAACTACCTACTACTCCCATAATTAATTCTGTTAACCATTGGCGAACTAAACCAGTGCGTATTTAATTCTTCCAATGGCTTGTAATTAATGTATTGCAACACGACCATCACACTGGCTTGCCAATAATCCTGACAAATGGTCGTTTATGCTTTTGCACATTTCCTTATAAGGAGGCTCCAATATTTGAACATCAGTGTCTTCTTATGTCCATTTTGTTTCTTCCCATGTGCAACTACAATCTTGGCACTTATATGTGATTTTTACACTTTTTGTTCCTTCTTTCCAAAGCGATTGGGCAGCTTTACCAGCAGCATAATGGAATGGGGTTAAACAACCTATGGCACATATTGCAGCTCCAACGAGATTCGCACCATTCTCGAACACATTCCCATCGGCGCTCTTTATAACTTTAATTCTTGTACTTTGACAAGATGTGTTGATACATTTCATACTTGCAATTATTTAAAGGTTAGACCTTTTGCGCTTTATGAAGTGACATAGTATATCCACACTTTATGCAACGCGTACATGAAGTAGGCCTTGCACCAGGATATGCCTCTTGATACATAAAGTGATGATTGTCTCTCACATAATCGTGATTAGGACATTTTAGTCCTCTGATTTCTTTTACCATAGTTTTTGTCTTTTTACTATAATCAAAGAGTAAGTTTCGGATCATTTTCTATCATTAGATGGAAAAATTATCAAAGGAAAAGTTTTAATCTACAATGCCGTGTAACCACTTTGCACATTTCGCAATAACGCGTCGCTGATCTGTCGGTAAATTTGCATATGCTTTTCCCATTTCTGTGAGACACTTTCCTGCAAGACCAGCACTTATAGGTATGCCAAGACCGGGTATCCAAACAGTTAAAGCTGTTGCCGCCAAACCAAAAATTGCAAGACCGCCTGTTACTTCTCCCATAATTTTAAAGGCAGCTTTAATGTCGCCTTTTGTTATAGCTTCTTTACCTAACTTTTTTATATCTTCTTCTAACTGTGACATAATTCATTGTTTATATTCGACATTCTTTGTTAATCATTGGATATTGTCTATCCCAATCGATAGAATTTCGAAAATCAACAATACCTTTCATAGACTGGAAACAAAGTTTCCAAACTTCGTTTATTGCATCATTATAGATGTTCTCTATATTTTGATTAGCTTTTTGGTACATACCCAGATAGTGTTTGTCAAGGTAATCGTATATTTTTGTATTGTCCATA